>CAZYUZ010000013.1:0-18786 GCA_964650775.1 uncultured Lachnoclostridium sp.
ACATTTGCAGAAGCAGTGGAAAAAGCATCCAATGGAGAAACAGTTACATTGCTTGCAGATGCGACAGGTGATGGTATTGTAATCGACAAAGATATTACAATTGATTTTAATGAAAATACTTATACAGTATCTGAAAAAACCGTAGGTTCAGAAGGAACAGAAACCCTTGGGTTCCAGATTCTTAAAGATAATAAAGTTACATTAAAAGGCGGAGCTATTGTTGCAGAAGCGGAAACAGCAAAAATACTGATTCAAAACTATTCAGACCTTACTGTGACTGACATGGATTTAGTCGGTAAGGCTGGTGTGACTCAGTATGTTCTTTCAAATAATAATGGTACAGTAGTTATTAATGGGAAAACAAATATTACAGCACCAGAAGGCGCGGTAGCTTTTGATGTATATGATTATAAATCTAACGGGTATAGCGGAGTTAATGTGACTGTTGATACAACAGGAACAATTACCGGAATGATTGAAGTTAGTGGAGATGGTTCGGCTCCAAATCCAATTTTAAATGTTCATAATGGTACATTTAATTCGGATCAGTATGGTTTTGTAGTAAAAGAAGGTACAGTGACTATTGAGAATGCAACCGTAAACGCAGGAACAAAGAATGATAATTCATGGTGTGCTGTTTGGGCAAATGGCGGTGATGTTATTATCAATGGCGGTACATTCCATACTGGCAAGGATGCAGCGGGAAAAGGTAATGATACAATCTATACAGAAAATGGTGGTACTGTAACAATTTACGATGGTACATTCTCAACAGAAGTTGAATCAGCTTCTTATGCAGAACCACAATATGCATGTTTAAATGAAAATGATGCAAATAGAGGAACCATTAAAGTTTACGGCGGTACATTCGTAAAATTTGACCCATCAAACAATGTATCAGAAGGTGTTGGAACAAACTTTGTTGCTGATGGATACTATGCAAGAAAAGATGGTGATAATTATATTGTAGATGAAGCACCATATGTGGCACAGATTGTTGGCGGAGCAAGTTTCAAAACATTACAGGCAGCAGTAGCAGCGGCAACAGATGGTACAAGAATCAAATTACTTGCAGATACAAAAGCAGGTTTTGATATTGAAGACCTTACTGGAATTGAATTAGATTTAAATGGTAAGACATTAACATTGGGACCAGCAGTTGGTTCGGAAGGAACAGTATCTCAGGGAATTCGTGTATTAAAGAATAGCAGCTTAGCAATTTCTAATGGTACAATCGTAGGAAGCAATGAAAAAGCAGATCACGTATTATTTGCTATGGCAAACTACGGTACATTAACATTAACTGACGTTACTGTAAAAACTGATGATTATATTACATTAACAATTAATAACCGTGGTAATCTTACATTAGCAGGAACAACAAGTGTTGAAAATGCAAAAACAGGATATAAGATTGCAATTACAAATGACCCATATGATTATCATGACAATCTTGATGCGACTTTGAATATTGCAAGTGAAAATGTAGTAGTTGGCGATGTTTGGCTGGAAACAGGCGATGAACCAAATAATGCAGGTCATATTGTACTTAATATTTCTAATGGTTATATTAAGAGCATTACAGATATTGACAAGGGAACAACGAAAGTAGAAGGCAATATTACAGGTGGATATTTTGTAGAAAAACCAGCAAGTGAATATATTGTAGACGGTAAAGCAGCTATTTTACAGGATACAGTTGTTGATGGCGTAACATACATTTACAAAATTGGTGACAAGGCTGCTGGTGAAGCTGAAAAAGCTGTGACACCAGCAGAACCAGAAGTTTCTGTAGCAATTGGTGTAGATACAAGAAATGGAACAATAGCGGGAAATTTTGTAGAAAATCAAGAAAAAACAGAATTTGAAAGTGCATTGAAAGAAGCGGTTGATGTTGCTACAAGTATACATCCTGATGAACATCCGGAAATCGTAGAAAGTTTGAATACTGTTTTGAAAGAGGTGGATCCAACTCATCAGGACGTTGATGTTGAAGATGTTACAATTCATGTCCGTCCATATCTGGATGTACAGGTCACAGACGCTAAAGAAATTACATCAGAAAATCCAACTCCTACATTAACTTTTGACATTGAAATGAAGTATGACATCGTTGCATCAACAACAGATAAGGCAGATGACATTGTAACTGCAGAAGATAAAGCAGAAGGTAAAACAGGGGAAATCAATTCCGTAATCGTTACAGATGAAAATGGAAACCGTGAACAAGGCAAGACTCTCGACGTAGCAAAAGGCACAGAAGTAGAAATTACACTTCCATTACCAGATGCATTTGTAGGATTTGAAGACCACTTAATTATGAAGCACACAAAAGATGATGGAACTGAATATTATTATGAAGTAACTGTAAATGGTGATGGAACGTTTACTTTTGCGAACCCTAACGGATTTAGCCGGTTTGATCTTCGTGTAGATGATCGTACTGCAACAGTTTCATATGAAGGTATTACAGGGGATGTGGTATACGAAGTAACGGACATTAATGTGAAAGACCTTCCTACAGTAACAAAAGATGGTTATACACATACTGGCTGGACATTTGCAGGTGTTTCTGGAACATATTCTGGAAAATTGACAAGTGATTTATTAACTAAGTTAGATGGAGTGTATAGCGCAGGTAATCCAATCACCGCTACACCAGTATTTACTGCAATCCCAACATCCAGCGGCTCAGGTTCTTCAGATGATAAGGTTGCGTCCTATTATGAAAGCGGCAAAAAAGTATACGGCAGTGATCTTGATAAAGAAGTTATCGAATCAGGGGAAGCACAGTTCAGTGCGGTAGCCAATGTACCTGCACAGGATTACAAATTAGCATTGGCAGTAGAGTTAGATGGAGAATTACCTGGTTCAACATGGATTAAGATTCCTGTTGAGGGTGTAAAAGCAACAGATTCTGCAATCATCTTACAGTACAACAATGCAACACAGAGATGGGAAAGAATCATAACAGAAGCATACGATGGATATGTACTTGGTCGCTTCACAGAGCTTTCTGAAATCTTAGTATTTGTTCGCAAAGGCGGTGCTCCTGTGGCAACCGCAGTGACTACGACTGCACCAGTGGTATCTGCACCAGCAGCAACAGGTGATAGTGCAAATATTTTCGGATATGTAGGTTTGATCGCTGTTGTAGGCATGGCACTTGTGATTCTGGAATACAGAAAACGAAGAGTATAATATGGGAAGACCAAAGAATGGTAAAAATCAGCAGAGGACCTGTGAAGAAAAGGTTTCGCTGATAGAGGAATATTATAAATCCGGGAAAGGCTATAAAGCCTTTGCCCAGGAAAAAGGCATTTCACCGAGCCTGTTCTATACATGGATTCGGAAATATAATGACGGAGGGATTCATAATCTGCGCTTTAAGAGCAAAGCAACAGAAAAACTTGTTTCTGAGAGCGAAGAAATCATGAGATTGAAATTACTCATTGCAGAGCAGCAGATCGAAATTCAGAGGTTAAAAGAGATGCTTAAATAAGTCTTAAATAAAAACGGTCCGAGAGGTCATGAAGATGACTTCTCGGACCGTTTTTTTTGCAGTTAAAAATAGAATTAATTGTTTCGAAATTGCTAAATTATAGAATATTCAAAACATTTACTTCGAAATATCTTTACCATATATTTAAGATAGTTATTGTATCGAATATGACATTCATGGAGGACAAAGAGATGAAGAAGGGAATTGCATATCTTATTCCAAATACCAAACAATACCAGGAAATGATCGAGGCAGACTACAAATATTTGTGTGCATTTAAGAACAAAGAAGAAATGCCAAAGTCTTATTTAAAAGGTTATGAGTGGAAAACTACGATAGCCTATCGTCAACTGCAGGCAAATCAGGATAATATATGGAAACATTATTATGAAAAGAAGCTTCATCGTTTGGAACTCAAAACGGGAATTAATTTTGAGAACAATATGACCATCGGTAAAGGTTTGGTTATTGGTCATTGGGGCTGCATCATCATTAATGGAAAAGCAACCTTTGGTGAAGAATTTTTTGTAACTCACAATGTAACCATCGGACGAGACATTCGTGGAAAGAGAAAAGGGGTACCTACCTTTGGAAACCGTGTAGTTGTAAGAACAAATTCAACGGTTGTTGGAAATATACATATTGGAAATGATGTTTTGATTGCCCCAAATACATTTGTAAACTTTGACGTACCAGATCATAGTGTTGTTGTTGGAAATCCGGCAACGATTCATCATAGAGAGAATGCGACAGAAGGACATTTGCCAAATGTTACCTGGTAGATGTTGATAAAAAATGAGGTATAGTTATGAAAAGTAAAGTAGCACTTGTGACGGGAGCAGGCAGGGGAATCGGACTGGAAACAGCACGGTTGTTGATAGAAAATCATATCCATACAATCATTGTTGACTATGACAGAGACCTTTTGGAGAATGTCAAAAAGGATTTCATGAGTGATCAGGTGGAGACCTATTGCGTGGATGTGACGGATGAAGAAAGTGTAAATCAACTGTGCACGGAAGTATTGGAAAAACACGGGGCAGTGGATATTCTGATTAATAACGCAGGTATTTTCCGACCGGACAGAGGACCTTTTTTTGAATCCACAAGTGATCATTGGCGAAAGAAAATTGATTGTAACATTTATGGGACGTTGTATTTTACAAGAGCTTTAATCAATCCGATGATTGAGCAAAAATATGGCGCCATTGTAAATCTTTGTTCAGTAATGGCAGATTATGGAACCAAGAATATGGTGGACTATGCATTGACAAAAGGAGCGATAAAATCTTTTACAATTGCTTTGTCAAAAGAAGTGGCAGAATACAATGTGAGGGTCAACTGTGTTTCGCCTGGAAATATCGAACCTGATAACAGGTATCCGGAAATGTCCTATATGGGACGGTCTGGTTCCTATAGAGAGTGTGCGCAGATAGTTTATTTTCTGGCAAGCGATAAAGCATCTTTTGTAACGGGATGCAACTATACAGTGGATGGAGGAAGGAAAAAAATATAGTATATGGAAGTATTAGAAAATCTGCGGTTCAAAGATATCTCAAGATTATTGATTAAAGAATACGAGGCAGGTACTGTTAGATCGATACGCAATAGGGCGCACAATGGGTTTATTTTCTGCAATAAGGGAGAACTGCGCTATTCGATGAATGGAAAAGAACATAGCTGTAATCAGCAGCGTGTTATTTTGGCACCAAAAGGATGCGATTATGATTTTGTGGTAGAAAGCGACTCTCATACCTTTGTAATGGATTTTGAATTAAATGAAGGCGCCTTTGCTGAAATGTATAGCTTTTCAATTAATGAATCAGAAAGTTTCTGGCATGATTATCTGAATATGCAGAAAAGAATCTTTGGTTTGGAATCATATAAACTGACAAATCTTAGTGATCTGTACGACATTACAGCAAGGGTAAACAGTTCTGGGTATTTTGTAAAAAAATATACAATTATAGAGGATTCGGAAAAATATCTGGAAAAGAATCTCTATAATGGTAAAATATCAATTCAAGAGATTGCCGATCAGTCAAATGTTTCGGAAGTGTATTTTAGAAGATTGTTCAAAGAAAAGCATGGAATTTCTCCGATGCAGTATATTAATGTAAATCGTCTAAAAACCGCAAAGAACTTACTGGTAGAAGATGAGCTGTCTATCTCAGAAATATCCCAGACTTGCGGCTTTCTGGATGTGTATAGTTTCTCCAGAGCATTCAAAAAATGGGCAGGAATTTCCCCTTCTGAATATAGAAAAAGCATGCAGTTTCGAAATTGCTAAATTGTATGTTGATTGTTCCATTTTATACGGAAATGTATTTTTGTATAATTTGTACATAAATGAGGCAAACTGAAGGAACGGTTGGTTGATGTTTGCTAAAATTCATTCATTGTGTAGGTGTTTACTACAATGTGAACATTTAGGAAGGGGGATTTTACATGAGTGAAAAATCATTAGCTACTCTGATCATCGAAGGTCTTGGCGGAGTAGAAAACGTTGCCGCAGTAGAAAACTGTATGACACGTTTAAGAACGGTTGTACGCGACCCGTCGAAAGTTGACAAAGAAGCGTTAAAAGCGATCAAAGGTGTTTTAAGAGTTGCTGGTACAGACAGCGAACCACAGATCGTTGTTGGTCCTGGTGTTGCTGACACAGCAAGTGCGGAAATCCAGAAAATGCCTGGTATCAAATTCTCTGTAAACACAGGCGAAGCAATGATGACTAAGAAGTCAGCAACTGGTGCATTCCAGTTCTTTGCGAAAGTATTTACACCATTAATTCCGGTATTTGCTGGTGCTGGTCTCATTTATGGTGTTATGAAAATTTTGACAGTAGTATTTAACATGACAGGTGCAGCGATCTTTGATCCATCTACATCTACATTCATGTTTGCCATGAACGTATTGGCAGGTACATTCTTTACTTATTTGAACATTGCTGTTGCTGCATCCGCTGCAAAAGTTATGGGTGGAAATCCATACCTTGGTTTAGTTGCAGGTGGTATTATCATCAACCTTGGTTCTTTAGCTGGAACAACCGGTTTATTTGGTGTTGCAATTGTTAACGGCCGTGGCGGTACATTAGCAGCTTTGGCAGCTGGTGCTCTTATCGCAGTATTTGAAAAGAAAATCAAAGAAAAAGTACCTGATGCATTAAAGATTCATGTTCCTGCATTACTTTCTATCATTATCGTTGGCTTACTTACAATTTATGTCATTCAGCCAATCGCAGGATTAATTTCTGATGGCGTTACAAATCTGTTCCTGTGGTTACTTGACACAGCAGGTCCAGTTGCTTACGGTATCATTGCATCATTGTTCTTACCACTGGTTATGACTGGTATGCACCATGGCTTATCACCAGTACATACTACATTTATCGAAACATTAGGTTACACACCAATTTACTCATGCTGTTCATTAGCAGGTGCAGGTCAGGTAGGTGCAGCTTTAGCGTTATTAGTAAAATACAAAAAAGAACAGGGTGTGAGAGAAGCATGTATCGGTGGTCTTCCAGCTGGTATCCTGGGTATCGGTGAACCATTGATCTTCGGTGTATCCTTACCATTAGGCCGTGTATTTGCGACAGCATGTGCTGGTGCATTTGTCGGCGGTGTTGTTCTTGGATTCTTCCCAGGACAGGGTGCTGTCACAATGAACGTTTCTGGTATCTTAGGTGGTTTAGTTAACACAAGACCAGGTGCATACTATTTAGCATACTTAGTAGCTGTAGTTGCAGCATTTATCATTACTTATGCAGTTGGTGTTAAAGAAAGCGCATTAGATGCATTTAGAGATTAGTTTTGAAGTTTAGAAGCAAGGTCCATAGAATTCTATGGACCTTCTTTTAAAAAAGGAGAAAATATGAGCTTTGAAAATCGGGTTGTGGCAATTACAGGAGCCTGTTCGGGGATTGGTAAATTGCTTTGTGAGGAATTTTTAAAGGCAGGTGCCATTGTAAATCGATTTGATGTAAATCGGGAAGTTCTGGAACAGAGCTGCACAGGGTATCATGATTATGTGGTAGATGTGTCGAATTATGAAAATGTGCAGACAGCAATGAATGATATTCTGGAAAAACAGCATAAAATTGATATTGTGATCAATTGCGCGGGCGGTGCTTCAACAAGGGTTTTCAAAGAAAATGTTTCGTTTGAAAAATTGTCGTTGGAGGCAATTAACTGGGGGATTGATGTAAACTTAAAAGGCCCGGTATATATGGCAAGAGCCTGTATCAATGCTATGATCGAACAAAAATCGGGAGTGATCATCAATGTTGGTTCGGTCAGTGGTGTAACAGGCAGTGGTACGGCAGTTGATTATAGTGCCGCAAAATCGGGGCTTATTGGCCTTACAAAATCATTGGCATTGCTTGGAGGACCTTATCAGGTTCGTTGCTGTATGGTTTCTCCGGGACCTGTGTTGACACGTAAAGAAATGGCAAAAATGACAACCCCTTTGGGACGTGCGTGCGAAGTGGAAGAAGTAGTTAAACTCATTCTGTATTTATGTTCGGATGATGCAGCATTTATTACAGGAGACAACTATCTGATTGACGGCGGAAGAAGCTGTGGAGGAATGAAGCATGCAAACTAACAGAGACTTTTTATTGACTTGCTCTCTAAGAGAGTTAAATCCAGAAGATAATATCAATACGATTCGGAATGCCATCTATGATGGGGCAGAAGCATTTATGATTCATCTGGAAAAATTGGATGAAGTTTATCATAACGAGGAAGATTTAAGGAAAATTTTCAACTATGCCAGTGACAGGCTTGTAATTTCCGTGAATTACCGTACTCCAAGACGACCGGGAAAACCAGACGAAGAACTGGTGAAAGGTCAGATGATTGCAGTAAAAGCAGGAGCAGGTGTTGTTGACATTGTAGGAGATATTTTCTGTCCGGGGAAAGACGAAATTACTTACGATGAAAAGGCGATTCTGAAACAGCAGGAAATGATTAAAGAAATCCACGCATTGGGCGGCAAAGTCATGCTTTCATCCCATACTTTCCGTTTCCTGTCAATGGAAGAGACGATTGCCCACTGTAAAGCATTAGAGAGCAGAGGTGCTGACTGGGTTAAAATTGCTGTGACGGCAAATTCTCCGGAAGAATTAAATGAAGTGAACCGTACTACGGTAGAGCTTCAAAAACAAATGAAGATTCCGTTTTTCCACTGCTGCATGGGTCAGTATGGTAAATTACATCGAGTTTATTCTGGACTGCTTGGATCTAAAATTGTATTATGTGTACAGAACTATAATGCAAATTCAAATCCAAAAGAGCAGCCGCTTTTGAGAAGTACCAAGGCAGTCATTGATAATCTTGATTTTACAATTGCCAGAGACAGTGCAAGCGGAACAATAAGGAATATATAAATGAAGTTTAGTGATTTAATTATCTATACAGATGTGGATGGAACAGCAGCGACTCATATCGATCATGTAGGCATTGTATCGGATGCAAATCTTCAGGCGATTGAAGAATTTGTGAATGAAGGCGGTCTGTTTGGAGTTGCAAGTGGAAGAAATCATCCGTCCATTGATTATATTTTCCATAATAAGAACATCAATTTGCCTTACATTGAAGCAAATGGAGCTTCTGTGTGGGACAAAGAGAAACAGGATTATTTATCCATTCATTATATTAATCGGGAATTCAAAAAGAGTATTTATGAATTTGTTAAAAAACATAAAAATCTTACGATGACGGCCATGAAAACGGAGTCTAAAAAAGTGGTTTTTTATGATGAACGTGATGAATGGGTAATTGATTATCCAAGAAACATGATGTCATACGAAGAATTTCTGGAAACAGATTTGTTAAAATGTGCAATCCTTGCCGATAAAGCAGGCATTGATCAGGCTATGGAAGAAATAAAAAAGGTAGATTTTATGGAGGGAATTACAAGCTCCCGAAGTGCAGATATCTATCTTGAATTTTTTAACAGCAAGGCAAGCAAGGGAGAAGGAATTAAAACTGTTTTACAATCCAGAGAAGAACTGAAAAAAAGAAAATTGGTATGTATCGGAGATTTTTATAATGATATTTCCATGCTGGAAATCGCAGATATTGCAATCTGCCCTGCCAATGCAGTGAAAGAGGTTCAGGAAATCTGCGATTATATTGCAGTAAGCAATGATAAAGATACAGTTGTAGATGCACTGATATATTTAAGGGGGATATATGAGTAAAATCGAATTTTTTAGCCCATGTGAGGGTGAGATTATGAACATCGAAAAGTTCCCGGATGATGTCTTTTCTGAAAGGGCACTGGGAGATGGTTTTGGAGTAAACCTCACAGGAAATAAAATCGTTGCACCATTTGACGCAGAAGTGACTGTAATGTATCCGTCAGGACATGCAGTATGTCTTGCAGGAGACAATGGTGTAAAACTGATGATTCATGTAGGGGTAGAAACTTACAAACTGGAAGGACTGAATAAAACTTACGTTAAAGTAGGTGATCGTGTCAAAAAAGGTGACCTTCTGATTAAAGCAGATGTAAGAAAAATGAAAAAGAAAACAGGGAACACAGCAACTGCAGTCATCTTTTTAGAAGGTGAAGAAGTTGTATCATTAAAAGATGGATACAGTGTAAAATGTCTGGATTCTGTTGCTGAGATTGAGGTAAAAGAGAATGATTAAATGTGTTGCGATTTATCCAAATCACATCACAGAAGATTATATCGGGAAAGTAAAAGAGTCTGTCAGCAGAGCCTGTCACCATCATTTTGATGAGATATTTACTACGATCCATTTGCCGGAATATACGCTCGAAGAACAAATGGAGTGTTTTTGCCTGATTGCCCAAGAGGCGAAACAATACGGCTTAGAGGTGACCGTAGATATCGGTGGTGTATATATCACACAAATTTTAAATGACAAAGATAAGCTTGAATATTTAAAAAAGATTCCATTTGATTTTATACGTTTGGATTATGGATATGATGCCAAACAGGTGAGAAACCTTTATGAGCAATTGGATATTCGTGGATTTGTTTTTAATTCATCGATCTATTCACAAATTGAAGTTGATGAAATTATGACGTTCTTTCAAACCATTGCTCCAGATATAGAAATTCGTGCCTGTCATAATTTTTATATTCGTGAAACGACGGGAATTGATGGAGAATATGCATTGCGTCAGGATTCTTATTTGAAAAAATACAAGGTTCCGATTTACTATTGCGTTCCAAGTTATTCAAATCCAAGAGGACCACTGCATTTGGGACTTTGTACTTTGGAAAAGCATCGTAATAAGAGCATTCGCAATGTGCTGGCTGATTTATATTTAAACTATAACCTGACTGCTTTTATGATGGCTGATGAATGGCTAAGTGAAGCGGAATATAAGGAAGTTGAAGAGACATTGGACATTCTTACATCAGAACTTCCTAAAGAAGTTGTGATTGATGTGGAATTCTTTCCAAACGTAAGTAAAGAAGAAAAGGATATTGTATTAAAAAATCATACATTTCGAAATGATTCACCAGGGCAATTTTTAAGATCCCAGTCTTCCAGACAGATGGCTGAGTTTGGATGTGTGATTGAAAAGAATCATACGATTCTAAGAGAAGAAGGCATGATTACAATAGACAATAAGATGAATAAACGATATTCCGGAGAACTGCAGGTAATCGTGAAAGAGGCATGTGAGGATGAAGGAGTAAATGTCGTTGCGAAGATTGTAGATGCAAGTGATCTGTTGAAGCTTATGCGATTTAGAGAAAAAATATCGTATCGATTTAGAGAGGTAGAATCATGAAAGTAACTACAGAAATTGATGTAACACCGGCACAATATTTTAATCATTTGTGCGACGGGGTAATCAAAGATGTAAAAAAACATACCAATAGAGATATTACAGTCAAGTCTTTGTTGGATGGATACCGATATGATCGAACTGTAAATTATAAAAAAAGACAGATTGCGATTAAATTTACAGTTGGACCTCTGATTCAGGATAAGTATTTTCAGGTGAAGTATGAAACAGATGAAACCTCCTGTCTTTATTATTATGATTTTAAGACAGAACAGGGAAAGCACTATGTGACATACGGAGAAGAAACCGGTTATAAACAGGAAACTGTAGGGAATGCCCTTGGGAATCTGAAAAAGAAATTTACGCAGGGTGTTTTGAAGAACAAGATATTTAATAATATTGAATTAACAACAACATATATTAAAAATCACGAAAAGTGATAAAAGGAGGATTTTATGGTAAACATTAACCACTTAGGCACAGAACAGAGAAATGAAAAAACAAAGGATCTTGATTTACTCTCCACGATGGAGATTATTCAGATTATGAATGAAGAAGATTTAAATGTGGTAGCAGGTGTAAAACAGGCACTTCCACAGATTGAAAAAGTAGTACATGCAATGATTGAAGCATTAAGCAATGGCGGAAGAGTTGTGTACGTTGGTGCAGGAACATCAGGTCGTACAGGAATTATCGACGCCGTAGAATGCGGTCCAACATTCAGCTGTACATATGAATTCTTAGGACTGATTGCTGGTGGCTATGGTGCAATCGTTAAAGCGGTAGAAGGTGCAGAAGATAAAAAAGAACTCTGCGTAGAAGACTTAAAGAACAACAACTTTACAGAAAAAGACCTTCTTGTAGGTGTTGCTGCATCAGGTAGAACACCATATGTTATCGGTGGTATTGAATACGCAAAATCTCTTGGTGCAAAAACAGCATGTGTATGCTGCAACATTGATACAGAAATCGGTAAAATCGTTGACTACCCAATCGAAGTAAGTGCTGGTCCTGAAATTTTAACAGGTTCTACAAGATTAAAATCCGGTACATGCCAGAAAGTAATCATTAATATGCTTTCAACAGCTGCAATGGTTGGTATGGGTAAAGTTTACAAAAACTTAATGGTTGACGTGATGGCTACAAACATTAAACTTGTGGAAAGATGCCGTCAGATCGTTATGGCAGCAACTGGCTGTGATTGGGAAACAGCAGACGCAGCATTAAATCAGACAGATAATCATTGCAAAGAAGCAATCGTTATGATTTTACTTGGTGTTGATGTAAACGAAGCAAAAGAAAAATTAGCCGGTGCAAAAGGTTGGGTACGTAAAGCAGTAGAAGAATAAATAAGCAAAAAAGGAATCAAGATGAGTATTGTTCAATATAACCATAAGATGATGGAGAATGCAGTTGTAACTCTGTGGAATGAATGCTGTACATTTGATCCGATTACAACGCAGAAATTCCGCAAACAGGCATTGTTTGATGAAAATTTTGACAACAGCTTATGTTATGCAGCAGTGGAAGATGGACAGGTCGTTGGATTTGTTTTGGGTACCAAACGTAAAATTCCTTATCTGGAAAGAGGATTGGAGCCGGAACAAGGCTGGATCAATGTGATTTTTGTAAAGGAAACCTACAGAAGAAAAGGAATCGGTACGAAGCTGTTAAACACAGTAGAAAACCTTCTGATTCAGAGAGGTGTCAAAAGAATTACGCTGGCAGCATATTCTCCAAATTACTTTTTTGCAGGACTTGATCCGGAGAACTATCCACAATCAATTGGTTTTTTTGAAAAGAATGCTTATCTGGCATATGAAAAGCATTATTCTATGGGAATGAACCTGCATGGATTTCAGCTGTCTGAAAAAATAAAAGAAAAGAAACAGCTGGCAGAAAGTAAAGGTTATGTATTTCAGACATTTACGTATGAATATAGTCTGGAATTGTTGGATTTCCTAAAAGAAGAATTCGGCGGTGGCTGGAAAAGAAATGCGTTGATTAATATGCAGAAAGACAAAGCAGAGGAACGACTGTTTATCATTCTGAACCCGGAAGGAAAAATCTGCGGTTTTGCAAATCGTGCAATTGATGACAATGAGATGCGTTTTGGACCGATTGGAATTTCTGCAAAAGAGCGTAATCTTGGATTAGGGAGCATTCTCCTGGAATGCGCAATGTATGAAATGAGTAAAAAGGGACTCTATCGTATGTATTTTATGACAACAGATGATCCAGGAAAGCGTTATTATGAAAGACTTGGGTTAGAGGTAATCAGAACTTTCGTGGCATATCGAAAAGAGATAAGTTAGTCCGATAAACAATATTGGGTTTCGATACCCCCCTCCAAAAGGCTCCTGCATATGCAGGAGTTTTTTTGGAGAAAGATTTAAATTTTAGAGACAGGAGGCGAAACATGAAGATCATTGTTTGTATTAAGCAGGTACCGGGAACGACTATGGTAGAAGTGGATGAAAAAAGCGGCGTACTAAAACGAGATGGTGTGGAATCAAAAATGAATCCGTATGATTTGTATGCTATTGAACAGGCGCTGCTTTTGAAAGAAAAGTATGGTGGAACCGTGGATGTCATCAGTATGGGACCGGGGCAGGCGCAGGCTGTTTTAAAAGAAGCAATTTATATGGGAGCAGATAAAGCATTCCTTGTAAGTGACCGTAGATTTGGCGGAGCAGATGTTGTAGCTACCAGTTATACTTTGTCCCAGGGGATAAGAAAAGCTGGAAACTATGATCTGATTATTTGCGGAAAACAGACGACAGACGGAGATACTGCCCAGGTTGGCCCAGAGGTTGCAGAATTTATGGGAATTGAGCATGTTGCAAATGTGCTGGAGGTTCTTGGAAAAGAAGATGATGGTCTGTTAATAAAGGAAAATCAGGAAGACAGCACGAGAGTGCTGCAGGTACCGCTGCCATGCCTTTTGACAATAGAAAAAGAAGCAAATACGCCACGTCTTCCTTCTTTTAGACGAAAACTGGAAAGAAAAAATGATGAGGTAGATGTATTTACTTTGGATGATTTTGCAGATCAAAATCCGGCACATTATGGATTGAACGGTTCGGCAACGCAGGTGGAATGTATTTTTCCGCCAGAAAAAAATCTGGACAGACAGATGTTTGAAGGCACAGCAAAAAATGCAGCAGATACATTGTTTGAAATCCTGCAGGAGAGAAAATTCCTGTAAGGGAGGCAGAGTATGGGATATTTAAAGATAGAGCAGAAATTAGTGACAAAAGAAATTGCGGAAAAAATGGTCGATATCTGTCCTTTTGATGCAATTTCTTATGAAAACGAAGAATTAAAAATAGGTGCTGGTTGTAAAATGTGTAAGCTCTGTGTAAAAAAAGGGGAACCAGGAGTAGTATCCTTTATAGAAGAAAAAACAGAGCAGATTGATAAAGAATTATGGAGCGGTATCACAGTATATGCAGAGCAGGAAAATGGACAACTTCATCCAGTCACATATGAATTGATGGGAAAGGCTGTGGAACTTGCACAAGTGAATAAAGAGCCGGTATATGTTCTTTTGATTGGATATCAGATAAAAGAATTGGCTGAAGAGCTGCTTCATTATGGTGTGGATAAAGTGTTCTGTTATGATTCATCGGAATTAAAAGAGTATATGGTGGGACCATACACCAATGCAATGGAAGATTTTATCAATCGTATTCATCCGTCGGTGATCATGATTGGTGCAACCATCAGAGGAAGGTCTTTTGCGCCAAGAGCAGCAGCCCGTTTTCGCACAGGCTTGACAGCGGATTGTACCGTTTTGAAAATGAAAGAGAATAAAGATTTGGTACAGATTCGACCAGCCTTTGGCGGAAATATTATGGCACAGATCGTGACACCAAATTCCAGACCGCAGTTTTGTACCGTGCGTTATAAAGTATTTTCTTTACCAGAGAGAAAAAAGGATGCCGACGGAAGCATCGAATTTATGAAACTGGAAGAATCTAAATATTCTTCAGAAGTAAAGTTGATAGAGAAGAAAAGAAAGCCGAAAGAAGTCGATATTGCAGAAGCCGAAATCATTGTTGCAGCTGGTCGCGGGGTAAAAAGTCAGGGTGATTTGAAATTGTTGGAAGCGTTGGCAGAAAAGCTGGGAGCTCAGATGGCATGTACTCGTCCACTCATAGAAGCGGGATGGTTTGATGCAAAAAGGCAGATTGGGTTAAGCGGACGTACAGTAAAGCCAAAACTGATCATTACAGCAGGAATTTCTGGCTCTGTGCAGTTTGTGGCGGGAATGAAAGGCGCAGATTGTATTATTGCTATTAATTCGGATAAAGATGCAGGCATTTTCGATGTGGCTCACTATGGATTTGTAGGGGATTTATATGAAATTATCCCAGAGCTTTTGAAACTGCTGGATGAGCAGGTAAAGTGAATGGGAGGGAATGTATGAGCATTGTAAAGTTAAATGAAACACAGATTTCCTTCTTAAGGAGTCTGGTTGATGAGAAAAGATTTTTTGTAGGAGAAGAAATCGGAGAAGATTACAGTCACGATGAGCTTGGCGGTGTGTCTGGCTATCCAGATGTGTTAATCAAGGTACTTTCCACGGAAGAGATTTCTGCGATTATGCAGTATGCTTATGAACAGGAAATTCCAGTGGTAGTCCGTGGTTCCGGGACAGGGCTGGTGGGAGCATCTGTAGCAGTTCGCGGTGGAATTATGCTGGAAACCACTATGATGAACCGTATTCTGGAATTAGATGAAGATAATTTAACGGTAACGGTGGAACCGGGAGTTCTTCTGATGGAGCTTGCAAAGTTTGCTGAAGATCATGGATTTTTATATCCGCCGGATCCGGGAGAAAAGTCTGCCACAATAGGTGGAAATATCAGTACCAATGCCGGTGGCATGAGAGCGGTAAAATATGGTGTAACAAGAGATTATGTCAGAGGCCTGACGGTGGTATTACCAAATGGCGAAATACAGGAACTAGGCGGAAAAATCGTAAAAAATAGTTCGGGATATAGTTTGAAGGATTTAATCATAGGATCTGAAGGAACGCTGGCGATTATTACCAAGGCGATTTTAAAACTGGTCCCTCTTCCGGAAAAAAGTGTCAGCCTTTTGATACCATATGATTCGATGGAAGAAGCGATTGGTACCGTGCCGGAAATTATCAAACTCAAAACAGCTCCAACGGCGATTGAATTTATGGAGAGAGAAGTTCTCATGTTTTCTGAAACATTTCTTGGGAAAAAATTTCCTGATACCAGTGGAGTTGCTTATCTGCTGCTTACTTTCGATGGGAATTCTGCTGCTTATGTAGAGTCAGAATGTGAAAAAGTAGCATTATACTGTCTGGATCACGGAGCAAAAGATGTGTTTATTGTGGATACACCAGAAAGAAAAGAATCCGTTTGGTCTGCAAGAGGTGCCTTTCTTGAAGCAATCAAATCATCTACCACAGAAATGGATGAATGTGATGTGGTAGTGCCTAGAAATCGTGTGGCAGATTTTATTCGTTATACACATGAACTGGCGAAAGAATATGATATTCGAATTCCAAGCTTTGGGCATGCCGGAGATGGAAATCTTCATATTTACATTTGCAGAGACGAACTTTCGAAAGAAGTATTTGAAGACAAGCTTCAGAGTGTTTTTAATGCAATGTATTCCAAAGCGAATGAAATGGGCGGTGCCGTGTCAGGAGAACATGGAATTGGATTTGCCAAAAAACAATTTTTGAATAGGCAGGTTGGGAACTTGCAAGTAGAATTGATGAGAGGAATTAAAAATATCTTTGACCCTAAAGGAATTTTGAACCCGGATAAAGTGTGTTATTGATAAATGCGATAAGAGATGAAGTGCGCAGTTGGCTCAGGAAGTGGGATACTTTCTGAGCCTTTTTTAGTGTGTAGAATTTCATTTTTAAGTAAAGTATACTTTCACAGAGAAATCGATTATAATGTAAATGTGAAAGAAAAGTTATATCAAAATTTTACGAAAAATAAATACATATCATTTTGCAAAATGGAGGTGATCTCGTGTCTCAGATTGAACAGTTACAAAAATTAATCGACGAAAGCAAGCGTATCGTCTTCTTCGGCGGCGCCGGAGTTTCTACAGAAAGTGGAATCCCTGATTTTCGAAGTACCGATGGATTATATCATCAGCAATATGCTTATCCACCGGAAACAATCCTTAGTCATACATTCTTTATGAAAAAGACAGAAGAATTCTATCGTTTTTACAGAGACAAAATGTTATGCTTAGATGCAAAGCCTAATGCAGCCCATTTAAAACTGGCAGAGCTAGAAGAAGCGGGAAAACTGACCGCGGTAGTTACTCAGAACATTGACGGACTTCATCAGCTGGCAGGAAGCAAAAAAGTGTTAGAGCTTCATGGTTCTGTGCTCCGCAATTATTGTATGAGATGCGGGAAATTCTATGATGCAGAGTATATTCTGCACAGCGAAGGGATACCAAAGTGCGACTGTGGCGGCACGATCAAACCGGATGTAGTTCTTTATGAAGAAGGTCTGGACGACCAGGTGATGTCAGAGGCTATTCAGCACATTGCAAATGCGGATATGCTGATCATCGGAGGAACCTCTCTTGTGGTTTATCCGGCAGCAGGAATGATTCGCTATTTCAGAGGTGACAAGCTGGTGCTGCTTAATAAAAGCACGACCTCAGCAGATGAACATGCCACACTCTGTATCAGAGACAGCATAGGACAGGTATTAAAGCAGATAAAGGTAAAATAAAGGAGAAACGGCGATGGCAGTGGTAAAAAAAGAATTTGGAAAAAATTCAAAAGGAGAACAGGCATATTTTTACGAAATTACAAATGCAGCAGGGATGAAAGCTGTGGTGACCGATTTTGGTGCAACATTACATTCCTTATATGTGCCTGACAAAGATGGTAATTTCAGAGATGTTGTGTGGGGATATGACACTGTACAGGAATATGAAATTGACAATGGTCCATTCTTTGGTGCAACCGTTGGACGTATTGCAAACCGTGTAGGTGGTGCTGTGGTAACGCTCAACGGTATAGACTATCAGATGGATGTAAATGAGCGCACCAACTGCCTTCACAGCGGACCAAACTGCTATCATGTACGTATGTGGGATGCTGAAATCCTTGAAAATGCAGTGAAATTTTCGATTTTAAGCCCGGACGGAGATCAGGGGCTTCCTGGAAATTTCAATGTCAGTGTGACCTATACAGTGACAGATGAAAATGGTCTGAAAATTACATACGAAGGAATTTCTGACAAAGATACATTTGTTTCCATGACAAACCATAGCTATTTCAATTTAAATGGGGAAAATTCTGATAGTATTTTGGAACACGAACTCTGGGTAAATGCAGATGCATATACAAGAGCAAACAATGAAATGATTGCAACCGGTGAGATTATAGATGTGACAGATACTGCGATGGACTTTAGAATCGCAAAAACAATCGGTCGTGATATTTGCAATGATGAAGAACCGTTAAAGATTGGCGGTGGTTATGA
>CAZYUZ010000014.1:0-18780 GCA_964650775.1 uncultured Lachnoclostridium sp.
ATTTTTCACCGGAATTCTTTGATATTCTTGATTATACCTGTACGGAAGCAGAAAAAAGAGGGATGACTTTTGACCTTACTTTAGGTTCTTCCTGGCCATATGGAGGCCCTTTCGTACCATTCGATTTAAGTGCACCGATTGTGCATCCATATACCATTGATGTGACAGGACCATGCAAGTTTTCCTATGATTTTACAACTCGTATCTCAGGAACGATTGTCGGTTGTGTGATGGGAAAAATGGAACACAGCAAAATGCTTCCTGAAACCATCGTAGATTTAACAGAAAAGGTAACAGACAAGTTTTTATTTAACTGGCCATGGGGTGCTCAGTTAGAGAACATTGACATTCCGGAAGGCGATTATAAAATTGTCTGCTTCGTATCAAGCAAACATAGACTGCATGTACTGGCACCAATGAAAGGTGCGGAAGGTCTGACGATTGATCATAACCGTAAGGATGCGGCAAGATTGTTCTTTGAACAGGCAGGAACACCGATTGTAGAAAAGCTGGGAAGAGGAAGAATTCAGTCCTTCTTCTGCGATTCCATTGAAGTTAACGGTCATAACTGGACAGACATTATGTACGACGAATTTGAAAAACGCAGAGGATACTCCTTAAGACCATATATTTATGCTTTATGGGGAGAAATCGATGGACTGACAGACAAGATCAGATACGATTTCCAGAAAACTTATGCAGAACTGACCGTAGAAAACTTCTTTGAAGAAATGACAAAATGGTGTCATGAAGTAGGAAGTACTTCCAGAATCCAGGCTCATGGAACATGGGGAGATGTTCTTCTTGCCTATGGTGCGGCTGATATTCCGGAAGGGGAATGTTTCTCTGACTTTGACAAATATACAGTCAATACAATCCATAGAAGACTTGCAAGCTCTGCAGGAAATGTTTACAACAAACCGATCATTTCCAACGAAAGCTTTACATGGTTGAGATTTCCAAGATTTACAGAAACATTAGAGCAGATTAAAATTGCGACGGATTCCATCTTCGTAGATGGTATGAACCAGATTGTAAATCATGGATTTACTTATAACCCTACAGATGGAGAAGAATGGCCGTTCTACGCATCTTCACATATCTGCGATAAGAACACCTGGTGGCCGTTCTATAAAAACATGGGTAATTACATTCAGAGAGTATCTGATTTCATGCAGAGAGGTAAAACACATGCAGAAGTATGTATTTATCTCCCACAGAATGATATCTGGGCAGAAAATCCACTGTGCGATTTACATATGTGCATGAAGCTGCGAGAACGATTTGAAGATGATGCTGTAGACGGAATCGCAAAAGCTGGTTACTGGTTCGACTATGTGAATGATGATGTGGTTTCCAGAATTTCAGAATATGGTTACAAGACCATGATTATTATGGAAACAGACCGTATGCCGGTAGAAACAGTGAAAGCCATCGAAAAATTCGTAGAAGATGGTAATCTTATCATTTGTGCAGATAGAATGCCTAGCATGAGCTGTGGTCTGATCGGAGCAGAAGAAAATACAAAATATGTAAAAGAAACAATGGAAGGTCTCTTAAAAGACAACAAGATTCTTCTGGCAGACAACAAACGTGAATCACTTGTTTCTATATTAAAAGAAAATGTTGTGCCGGATCTTGAAATCTGCGATGGCAAGAATGACATTGGATATATTCATAAACAGGACGGCGACGTACATATTTACTTCGTATCCAATATGTCAAAAAATGAATATCATACAACTTTAAGATTTAAAAATCTTGCAACATCCTGCTATGTAATGAAACCGCTGGAAGGTGAAGAAAAAGCAATCGTAAGAAATGAAGTGGTAGATGGAAAGAAAGAAATTGAGTTAACCATTGAACCATTAGAATCTCTTCTTATTATCTTTGATGAAAAACTGGCAGATCAGGAAGTTGTGAAAGAATTCCGTACAGAAAACAAGAAAAATATTTCTGATGGCTGGAAGCTTGCGGTAGCAGACAAGGGCTTTGACGTGGAATTAAAGGAACTGATTCCATGGCAGAAACAGGATGAACTGAAATATTTCTCAGGTACCGGAATTTACAAAAAATCATTCGTTTTATCTGAAGAAGAACTGAAATACAAAAAAATCAGTCTTTCCATGGAAAATATGAAAGACTGTGCAAAAGTTTATGTAAATGGAAGCCTTGCAGGAGATATTATTAAATATCCATATGTAATAGATATTACAGAATTCTTAAAAGAAGGAGAAAATGATATCACCGTAGAGGTAACAAATGTTTTAATCAATCGCATGATCGATCCGGAAATGAAAACGGACTACTATGAGGGAGATGTGATTGATGAATGGCCATACTTTACAAAATCCTTAAATGCATGCCGTTGGAAGAGACTGAGCAACTGGAGAGAAGTTGATATGATCAAAGAACCGGTAGATGCGGGGATTTGGGGAAGTGTGGAAATTTTATTCTGTGAATAAGGAGAAAGAACATGAGCGAAAAAATGATGTGGGCACTGGTAAAGGAAAAACCTGAAAAAGGACTTTGGATGAAAAAGGTACCTGTACCGGAAGTAGGATACAATGATGTAAAGATTAAAATTCATAAAACTGCAATCTGTGGAACAGATGTACATATTTATGAATGGAATGACTGGGCACAGCACACAATTCCTGTAGGAATGACAGTAGGTCACGAATATGTAGGTGAAGTTGTAGAAGTAGGTCCAGGTGTGAAAGGTTTTCATCCAGGCGATTTGGTTTCCGGTGAAGGTCACATTGTATGTGGAAAATGTAGAAACTGTCTGGAAGGACACAAAGAAAACTGTAAAGATGCCAAAGGTGTAGGTGTTAACAGAGATGGTGCATTTGCAGAATACCTTGTAATCCCAGCAGAAAATGCATGGCCATGCAACCCTAACATTCCGGAAGAAATGTATGCGATCTTTGATCCACTTGGAAATGCAACTCATACAGCACTCTCATACGATATGTTAGGTGAAGACGTGCTCATCACAGGTGCAGGCCCAATCGGTATCATGGCAGCTGCTATCGCAAAATTCTCTGGTGCAAGACACGTTGTAATCACAGATATGAACAATTATCGTCTGGATCTTGCAAAAGAATTAGGCGCAACAAGAGCAGTAGACTTAAAATGCGAAAAATTAGAAGATGTCATGAAAGAAATCGGTATGACAGAAGGTTTCGACGTAGGTCTTGAAATGTCCGGAAGCCCATACGGATTATCTGATATGATTCATAATATGAAACACGGCGGAAATATTTCATTATTAGGACTTCAGGGAACGGAAACAAAAGTAGACTTGGAAACAGTCATCTTCAACGGCTTAAATATCCGCGGTATCTACGGAAGAAAAGTTTGGGATACATGGTACAAGATGTCTACAATGATGCAGGCCGGATTAAATATTGAAAAGATCATTACTCATCGCTTCGATGTGAGAGATTTCGAAAAAGGCTTTGAAGCAATGATTTCAGGTCAGTCAGGAAAAGTTATCTTAGACTGGTCTAAAGTAAATGATTAAGAAAGATGGAGGTAACGACTGTGAATAAAAAACAGGATATTTTAGATATTTATGCAAAAGAGGTTGCAGGTATCAAGGAAGCAGGACTTTTAAAAGGAGAAGCTCCAATTGCATCTGCACAGGGACCAAAGGTAATCTTAGAAGATGGACGTGAACTGCTCAATATGTGTGCAAACAACTACCTTGGTCTTGGTAACAATCAGAGACTGATTGATGCAGCGAAAAAGACCTATGATGAAAGAGGCTATGGTCTTGCATCTGTACGTTTCATCTGCGGAACACAGGATATTCACAAACAGCTGGAAAAGAAAATTTCTGAATTCCTTGGAACAGAAGATACAATTCTTTACTCTTCCTGCTTTGATGCAAATGGCGGTCTGTTTGAAACAATTTTAACAGCTGATGATGCGGTAATCAGTGATGAATTAAACCATGCATCTATCATTGACGGAGTTCGTCTTTGCAAAGCAAAAAGATACCGTTATAAAAACAACAACATGGAAGATCTGGAAGCAAAATTACAGGAAGCAGATGCAGCCGGTGCAAGAATTAAATTAATTGCAACAGACGGTGTATTCTCTATGGATGGTATCATCTGTAACTTAAAAGGTGTATGTGATCTGGCAGACAAATACAATGCACTTGTTATGGTTGATGACAGCCATGCAGTAGGTTTTGTTGGAAAGAAAGGTCATGGAACAGCAGAACATAATGGCGTTGAAGGACGTGTTGATATTATTACAGGAACACTTGGTAAAGCACTTGGCGGAGCTTCCGGCGGATACACATCAGGACGTAAAGAAATCATTGACTTACTTCGTCAGAGAAGCCGTCCATACTTATTCTCCAATACACTGGCTCCAGCCATTGTTGGTGCAAGTTTAGAACTGTTTGATATGTTATCAGAAAGTACAGAACTTCGTGACCATCTGGAAGAAACAACAGCTTACTACAGAAAACAGCTGACAGACAATGGATTTGATATCATCGAAGGAACACATCCATGTGTACCAGTCATGTTATATGATGAAAAAACAACAGCAGAGTTTGCGAAAAAGATGATGGAAAAAGGCGTTTATGTCGTTGCATTTTCTTATCCGGTTGTTCCAAAAGGAAAAGCAAGAATTCGTACACAGGTATGTGCAAGCCATACAAAAGAAGATATTGATTTCATCGTAAAATGCTTCAAAGAAGTAAGAGAAGAAATGCAGTTATAAAGAGGCATTTATATGCTACATGAAAATTTTGTAAATGTACCGAAAGAATATTCTATCGCACCGTTCTGGTTTTGGAATGATGATCTCAAACCTGAAAGCCTGAAATGGCAGATGAAGGAAATGTATGACAAAGGCGTTTATGAAGTTGTCATCAGTTCCCGTCTGGGTATTGAAATCGATTATTTGTCAGACGAATGGTTCGATAGAATTGAAACGGTAGTGGAATATGCAAAAGAGCTTGGCATGGCAATCTGGTTGTATGATGAAGACAACTGGCCAAGCGGCTATGCAGGCGGAAAAGTTTTAGATGAAAATCCCGATTACTGCGGAAAACATTTAAAGCGAATCGTGGATCCTGAGAATAATCAGGTGGTGTATCATCAGGATTATACGCTGTGGCATCCTGCTTATTCCGACGGATACTATCCGGATATGCTGAATAAAAAGGCTGCAGAAACCTTCATTAAGTATACTCACCAGGTTTACAAAGACAGAGTTGGTCAGTATTTTGGTAATGTCATCAAAGGTTTTTTTGTGGATGAACCGGGATTCTATAACAATTTACAGTTAATTGATATCGGAGATGACGGGACAATTCCATGGACCGATGAGTTTCCAGCTTATTTCTTAAACAGAAATGGTTATGAAATTTGGGACAAGCTGCCACATTTGTGGGATGTAATTGACGAGAGCAGTGCTCAGATTCGCATCGATTACTATGAAACCCTTTGCGACATGTATAAGGAAAATTATCTGGATGTGTTACGTCAGTTTTGTGAAGATAACAATATGTTATTGATTGGACACCTGCACTACGAAGAATTCATGCAGTATCATATCGCGACTCAGGGAAACTTTATGAGAGCGTTGGAATCTTTAAGCATTGTGGGACTTGACAGAATTGATACAAATTCTGAAAAAATTGCAGAAAAATATGCAAGCTCAGCAGCGCATACAAGCGGTTCCAAAAGGGTAATGTCCGAAACCTATGCGTTATCAGGCTGGGAATTGACGCTGCAGGAAATGAAACGCTGGGTGGATTACCAGTATGTCAGAGGGGTGAATTTACTGGTGCCGCATGCTTTTTACTGTTCCATTGAAGGGCCGCGCAGCAGAGAATGTCCGCCATCTGAATTTTATCAGAATCCATATTGGAAGTATTTTAAATATTATTCTGAATATACCAACAGAGCATCCTATATTTTGTCACAGGGAACACATCGTTGTCATGCGGCGTTATATTATCCAATTCATAGTATGCAGGCAATCTATGATCCTGTAAATCGGGAGAAAGTCATTGCAAAAGACAAGGAATTCCAGAAACTGGCGTTAGCGCTTCTGGATTATCAGCTGGATTACGACATCATTACGAAAGAGAATCTTTTGGATGCAGATTTGTTGGAAAACGGAAGAATGCAGATTGCAGAGGAAGATTACGGAACACTGATCATTTCCGTGTGTGATTATTTTACACAGGAAGAAGTGGATAAGATTGAGAGATTCCTGTCGAAAGGTGGAAAAGTCATTTTTGCCAACGGGCTTCCAGATAGATTTGCTCATCTGGAAAATCATCCGAATGTATTGTGGATTAAGGAACGTCTGGCAGATAAGAGTTATACGTTTGCGAGAGAAGTTTTGACACTCCAGACATTTATGATGAAAAATAATCAGGTAGATCTTTATCTTCCAAAGCATGATCCATTCATCAAATATATGCACAGAAATATTGAAGGAAAAGATTTCTATTTTATTACAAACGAAGAAAATCTGTCCAAAAAGATTCGTGTGTATATGAATGGTGTTTATGGTGTTGAAAAATGGAGTCTGGAAAATGGTGAAATCGAGCAGATGAGCTCTTCGACAAAGAACTATCCTATGATGTATATAGGAGCTACCAGAATTGGTGGAGAACATGTGGCAGAAATTCCGAAAACTTTTACAGAATGTGTTTTAGAATTATCAGCCTATGAATCAGTTCTGTTGTGTTTAAATGAGAAGGAACAGATACCGCCGCAGGTAAAAGAAGAACTTTGGATTCCGATTTCCGGAAAATGGGATATTGAAATCGGAGATAAAAAGCTGGAATCAGAGTCTCTTTGTCTGGAGGAGCTGGGAGAATATTATTTTTCGGGAAGCTATATGGCAAAGAATACCTTCCATATTCCAGAGTGGATTCCTTTGGATAAGGTACAGTTCGTGGCAGAAGAAGTAAAAGATATTTTGGAACTGCAGATTAATGGGGAATCAGGCGGCACCAGAATATTTGCACCATTTGAACTGGACATTACCAAACATGTAAAACATGGAGAAAACAGTGTGACGATCATTCTCACAAATACACTTATCAATGAGTTGAGAAAAATGCCTCAGCTGAGTGGGATTTATGGAAAAGTCGGCGTATTGATTTCAAAAACGCAGTGAAATATGTAAAAATTGTAGAAAAAAGCAAATTTTGAAGGCTAAAAATGAGAAAAAATGCACTAGTTGATGTGGAAATTTGAGCCCAAAACACTTATAATTTTAGTCAGAGAAATATTACAGAAAAAGGAGAGGGAAAATGTTAAAGTATATTTTAAAGAGATTGGTCTACGGGTTTTTAACATTCCTGATTATCATGACCTTAACATTCTTTTTAATGCACTCGATTCCAGGGGGACCATTTGATGGTGATGCCCTGACAAAGATGCCACCGGAAGTTCAGGCGAACTTGATGGAAAAATTCGGGTTGGATAAACCGATCGGAGAACAGTATCTGACCTACATGACAAACCTGTTCCATGGTGAATTAGGAATTTCTATTTCTTATGCACCAAGATCAGTAAAATCCATTATCGTTTCTGAAATTCCTGTAACAGCGACACTGGCATTAACAAGTATTTCTATCACAATTGTTTTAGGTATTTTGTTCGGTATTATTGCAGCCTTAAAACAAGGAAAATGGCAGGATCAGGTATCAAAGGTTATCACAACGCTTGGTATTACCATTCCAAGTTTCGTTATGTGTACACTGTTGATTTACGTGTTTGCCGTAAAATTGCGTATATTGCCAACCATGGGCTTTGATGGACCAAAGAACCTCATCTTACCGGCAACTGCATTATCCTTTGGTTCAATCGCTACTCTTTCAAGATTGACTCGTTCCAGTCTGCTTGACGTTGTTCGTCAGGATTATGTAAGAACAGCAAAAGCAAAAGGTTTGAAGAACAGCGTAGTTATTTTCAAACATGCTTTGAAGAACAGTTTGCTTCCAGTAGTTACTTATCTTGGACCACTTGTTACTTCCCTGTTAACAGGTAGTTTCGTTGTGGAAAAGATTTTTGCAATTCCTGGAATCGGTAGAGAAATGGTATCTGCAATCGGTGACCGTGATTACACAATGATCTTAGGATTAACTGCAATCTTTAGTATCATTATGATCGCATCGTACCTGATCGTAGATATTATGTATGCACTCATCGATCCACGTGTCAAATTAGATAGCTAAGGAGTGAAATTGATGATGAATAATATGAATCTATCACCGGAAATGTTCGAGCCAGCAGTGAAGAGCGAACAAAAACATGAGATTGTCCGTGAAAGTGTTTCCTTCTGGAAAGACGTATGGAGAAGAATTAAGAAAGATAAGCTGGCAATGATAGGGCTGTGTGTTGTAATCTTTATCACTCTGGTTGCAATTCTGGCACCTGTTCTGACACCATATAGTTATGAAACACAGGACTTATATAACACAAACGCAATGCCAAGTGCAGAGCACATTTTTGGTACTGACCAGTTTGGTAGAGATGTATTTACACGAGTTCTGTATGGAGCAAGAATTTCCATGACAGTAGCGTATGTATCTACTATTACAACACTGCTCATTGGTGCGCTCTACGGCGGTATTTCAGGATTTATCGGCGGAAAAGTCGATATGGTCATGATGCGTATCGTAGAAATTTTATCCGGTATTCCATCTATGCTTTACCTGATTCTTTTCATGGTTAAGTTAGGACCTGGTTTACATACAATTATTCTTTCTATGTCCATCACAGGATGGCTTGGAATGGCGCGAATGGTAAGAGCTCAGGTAATTGGTCTGAAAAACATGGAATATGTACTTGCAGTTCGTACGCTGGGTGTCAGCGAAACAAAAATCCTGCTTAAGCACTTAATTCCAAACAGTTTAGGTGTTATCATCGTAAACCTGACACTTTCTGTACCAAGTGCAATCTTCAATGAAGCATTCTTAAGTTTCTTAGGATTAGGTGTATCTGCACCAACAGCTTCTTGGGGTGTATTAGCAAACGAAGCATTATCTCTGTATATGCTGTATCCACACCAGTTGTTATTCCCATGTTTGGCAATCTGTATTACAATCATGGCATTTAACTTCCTTGGAGACGGTTTACGAGATGCCTTAGATCCAAAGATGAGAAAGTAAGGGGGAGACAACATGAGTTTATTAAAAATTGATAATCTGAATACCTCTTTCTTTACCTATGCCGGAGAAGTAAAAGCAGTGCGTGGGGTAAATCTTGAGGTTCATGAAGGGGAAATCGTTGGTATCGTAGGTGAATCAGGCTGTGGTAAATCTGTAACCATGATGTCTATGTTGGGCTTGATTCCGGATAACGCGAAAGTTGTAGAAGGTTCTGCTACATTTAACGGGACTGATTTAACAAAGGTTCCGGAAAAGGAAATGGAAAAAATCAGAGGTAATGAAATCTCCATGATCTTCCAGGATCCAATGACATCTTTAAACCCTGTATTTACAGTCGGAAATCAGATGACAGAACATGTCATGAAACATAAAAAAATCAGCAAAGCAGAGGCTTGGAAGATTGCCATCGAAATGCTTGGTAAAGTAGGTATTCCAAATCCTGAACAGCGTATGAAACAGTATCCACACGAATTCAGTGGTGGTATGAGACAGCGTGTTATGATCGCTATGGCGCTGGTAACAAATCCTAAGCTGATTATTGCTGACGAACCAACAACTGCGTTGGACGTAACAATTCAGGCACAGATTCTTGAATTACTGAAAAAGATTAGAGATGAATTCAATACATCCATTATCTTGATCACTCATGACTTAGGTGTAGTTGCAGATATGTGTGACCGCGTTTACGTTATGTACGGTGGTAAGGTTGTAGAAGAAGGAAGCTGTAATGATATTTTCTACAGTGGAAATCATCCATATGCATGGGGCTTACTTAGAAGCGTTCCAAACCCAATGGCAGACATGAAAGGCAAACTGAAACCAATCGATGGTCAGCCACCAGATTTGATTCAGCCACCAAAAGGATGTCCATTCTATGCAAGATGTGATTATGCCATGAAGGTATGTGATATGTACATGCCAGAGATGACTCAGGTTTCTGCAACACAGAGAACTGCATGCTGGATGCTCCATGAATTGGCACGCGCCAAAAAGGAAGACTAGGAGGAAAGTATGGCTAAAGAAATTTTATTAGAAGTTAATAATTTGAAGAAATATTTTCCGATTAGATCAGGAAATATCTTTCAGAAAAACCAGCTGCATGTAAAGGCTGTAGACAATGTGTCCTTCAAATTAAGAAAAGGCGAAACATTAGGTCTTGTAGGTGAATCAGGATGTGGTAAAACAACCTGTGGCAGAACTGTTTTAAAAATTTATGACCCTACAGAAGGTCAGATTATTTACAAAGGAAAAGACATTGCAGGACTTTCCAAAAAGGAAATGATTCCTTACAGAAAACATATGCAGATGATTTTCCAGGATCCATATGCTTCTCTTGACCCACGTATGATGGTTGGCGACATCATTTCTGAAGGTATGATTGAATACAACAAGAACATGGCTAAGGGAGAAGTAAAAGATAAGGTATGCTACCTGTTAGATAAAGTAGGTTTAAACAGAGAATACATTAACCGTTACCCACACGAATTCAGTGGTGGCCAGAGACAGCGAATCGGTATCGCGAGAGCTCTTGCTTTAGATCCTGAATTTATCGTATGTGACGAACCAATTTCAGCGCTGGACGTATCCATTCAGGCACAGGTTATCAACATGCTTGAAGAACTCCAGGAAGAAATGGATTTAACATATCTTTTCATCGCGCATGACTTATGTATGGTTAAACACATTTCTACAAACATTGGGGTAATGTATCTTGGTAACATGGTAGAAATCGGGGATGCAGATGAAGTATATAATCATCCACAGCATCCATATACACAGGCGCTTTTATCTGCAGTACCACTGCCAGACCCAGAAGTAGCAAAGAAGAGACAGCGTATCGTTCTCGAAGGAGACGTGCCAAGTCCAATCAATGTTCCTAAGGGATGTCCATTCAGCGGAAGATGCAGATATGCAACAGAACGATGCAAGAATGAAAAGCCGGCATTAAAACCACTGAGCGATACTCATAGTGTAGCTTGCTTTTTATACGAATAATCGTTAATATTATTACACGGAAACAATCTGTGGAAACAGATGTTTTATAAATTATTTTTAGGGGGAAAATCCATGAAAAAGAGATTACTTAGCACATTGCTTGTACTTGCAATGTTAGCTACAACAGTGGTTGGTTGTGGTTTCACAGGAACATCTGAAGAACCAGCAGCAAGCACTGAAAGCACAGAAGGTGGCGAAGAAACAGCAGCTCCAGCAAAAAAATCAGTAGTTCTTAGCCAGTTATCTGACCCAATCAAATACGATCCACGTGATATGGTTGGTAACGACATGCAGATGATCGGTATTCAGCAGTACGTTGGTTTATTAAAATCCAACGCTAACGGCGAACTTGAACCAGCTTGTGCTGAAAGCTGGGAAGTAAGCGAAGACTTCACAGTTTACACATTCAAAATCAACCAGAATGTGAAATGGTCTGATGGTAAGAACGTAACAGCTCATGACTTCGTATATGCTTGGACAACAGCATTAGATCCAGCATTCGCTTCTGAAGCAGCTGACCAGTACTATGACATCAAAAATGCTCAGGCTTACAACACAGGTGCAGCTACTGTAGAAGAAGTTGGTGTGAAAGCACTTGATGATTACACATTAGAAGTAACAATGGAATATCCAAACGGATTATTCACAGAAAAAGTAGCTAGCGTTAAAATGGCTCCAGTTAGACAGGACATCGTTGAACAGTTTGATGACCCAAGAGAATGGGCTATCACACCAGACGCACTTGTTGTTAACGGACCATACAAAATGACAAGCTACCAGTCTAAAAACCAGATCGTTTTAACTAAAAACGAAAACTACTACAATGCAGCAAACGTTGCAGTTGATGAAATCGTAGTAAAATTCATCGAAGAAGCTACAACAGCTCTTGCTTCTTTCAGAACAGGCGAGGTTGACATTTGTTCAAACATCCCAACAGCAGAAGTTCCAGGTATGATCGCAGACGGATCTGCAATTGCTAGCCCAATGCTTGCTACATACTACTACTCACTCAACATGGACCCAGAAACACAGGATCCAGCAGTTTACGAAGCACTTAGCAAACTTGAAGTTCGTCAGGCATTATCTCTTGCTATCGACAGAACACTCATCACTGACAAAGTTGTTCAGGGTGGACAGAAACCTTCTAAAGGTTTTGTTCCAGAAGGCATCACAATGCCAGACGGATCTGACTGGACAGATGCAAGCAACTACGAATTCATTCAGCCAACAGCTGACGTAGCAAAAGCTCAGGAATTATTAGCAGCAGCAGGATATCCAAATGGTGAAGGATTCCCAGTTATGGAAATCTACTACAACACAAGTGAATCTCACCAGGCAATCGCACAGGTTGTTCAGGATATGTGGAAACAGAACTTAGGTATCACTGTAGAATTAGTAAACAAAGAAACAAAAGTATTCGCTGACGAAAGACAGCAGGGCTTATTCCAGATTGCCAGATCTGGTAACTTAAACTACAGCACAGTTTACCCAGACATTCTTGAACTCTTCCAGATCGTTAACATCGGAACAACAAACGAATCAAGATACAACAATCCTGAATACGATAAATTAATCGCAGCAGCAGCTCAGGAACTTGATTTAACAAAGAAACTTGAAATTTTAAGACAGGCAGAAGATATGGTAATCGCTGATCTTCCAATCATCCCAGTATACAGCTATGCAAACGTAGTTGCAGTACAGGATCACATTGATAACTTCATCCAGGATACATCAGGACTTATCAAATTCGAATACATGACATTTAAATAAGTATCAGTTTCAATGCATAATAAATGGAGCGGGAAATTTCCCGCTCCGTTTTTTTCTTTGAAAAGTTCTAAAGTTTAGTTCTGAAAAAATGCTTTTGCGAACTGTGCAAGAGCTACCTGGTCTTTTACTCCTGTCATTTCACAGGAAGAATGCATTGCAAGAAGACCAACGCCAAGGTCTGCAGTTCTCATTGGTAAATGAGAGGAACTTACAGAAGCGATCGTTCCGCCGCCTTTTACGTTAGAGTGTTTTACAAAACGCTGAACCGGAATATCTTCACGATCACAAAGGTCAAGTAAAGATGCAAGGATTTCCGCATCCCATGCATAAGACTGGTTGCTTGCTGATTTTAAGATAAATCCTTTGTTTAATACAGGGAAGTTTGTAATATCCTGTAATGCAGGGTGGTTTGGATGGTAAGCGTGAGCTACATCTACGGAAATCATCAGACCATCGGAAATATCTGTCATGCAATCTACAGCATTTTTACCAAATGACTGCCAGATTTTCTGGATGATGATGTTTGCCAGTGTAGAGTCAGCGCCCTGTTTGCTTACGTTTCCGATTTCTTCATTGTCAAATAAACAAACCAGGTTTACGCGGTCCGCATTGTTACTGTCGATAAGGCCGTGAATCAATGCAGCACAGGAAGTAATGTCATCCAGACGTGGTGCAGAGATGAAGTCTTCTTTGATACCAACCAACTGTGGTTCATCTAAGTTATAAATACATAAATCGTAATCTAAAATGTCTTTCGCATCAACACCAAGCTTATCTGCTAATAAATCCACAAATTTTGTATCTTTGTTTAATGCTTCATCCACCATGCCAAGCATTGGAAGTAAATGCTTCTGGTTGTCGATTGGAGCACCTTTTTCATTGACTTCACGATTCATGTGAATCGCAAGATTTGGTAAATATAATACCGGAGCTTTGAGATCAACGAAGTGGCTTACCGGTTTGTCATAGCGTTCCCCGCGTGTCACGACTTTACCTGCGAGGGAAAGTGGACGGTCAAAAAATGTGCTAAGAATTGGGCCACCGTAAAGCTCTGTGTTTAACTGCATGTAGCCATGAGAGAAGATTTCCGGATTTGGTTTCACCTTGATGGCAGGGAAATCCGTGTGGGCACCACCGATGTGGATACCGTTTGAAAGGTCACAGTTTTCTCCTACAGTAAATGCATAGAGTGTGGTATCAAATGGAATGCAGAAATAGCGGCCGCCTTTTTCAAGATTCCATGTTTCTTTTAATTTCAGTTCCTCGAAACCTGCTTCTGTTAAGACCTTTTTTGTGTGGTCGATGACGTGGAAGGCTGAGGTTCCGGATTTTAAATATTCGAAAAGCTGTTGTACTTCGATTGGTAAATGATTCATAGGTTTTCCCCTTGTCTTTAATTTGTTTCTACTTCTCCATGATAATCGTTGATACCGCCGATTTCAACTATATTTTTATAGCCAAGTTTTACAAGTTTTTCGGCTGCCTGCTTGCTGCGGTTGCCGCTTCGGCAGTAAACGTAGATTCTTTGGTCTTTGTCTGGCAGTTCTGATATATCTTTTTCTCCGATAGCTTCCTTTGATGCTGAGTCACAGGCTGTCAGAGCAAAAGATGCAATAATGAGTGGTAATATTTTATTCATAGGTAAATCCTTCTTTCTTCATTTGATAATTATAGTGTACAGGAGAGAGGGAGAAAATACAGTGATGAAATCACGGATAACATTTTGCCGGTGTTGGCAAAATGATCTGTTGTAAAATATAAAAAAATATGGAATAATAAAAATGAAGAATAATACTTCTAAAATGTTTTTGAAAAGGAGAAGATAAATGTTATATGATTACTTAATTGATGTATATGGAATTAATGAACCGATTTTGCTGTCAACGATAAAGTATGAAGATATGTCAGAAGGTTCTATCAGGCAACAAATAAAAAAAATGACAGATGCAGGTATTTTGAAAAGATATGATACAGGAATCTATTTTATCCCGAAACAAAGTGTATTCAAATCAGGAACATCGTTGCCATTTTATAGAGTCATAGAAGAAAAGTATCTAAAGGATTATGGAAAACGATGCGGATATTTTAGTGGAGTTGCAGTTGCAAATGAATTAGGACTAACAACACAAGTTCCAATGATTTGTGAAGTTACAAGTAATAAGGCGACGAATGATTACCGTGAAGTGATGCTTGCAAATAATAAAGTAATTATAAGAAGACCAAAAGTGTCAGTAAATGATGAAAACTATCGTATTCTTCAATTTTTGGATTTGATAAAGGACATTGATTATTATTCAGAGATAAAAGGCGGAGCGTTAAAGAAAAGATTAATCGCTTATATGACAGCATATACAATGAAATTTGAAGATTTGGAAAAATATTTATCTTATTATCCGGATAAAATCTATCGAAATATGTATCAGGCGGGATTATTAAATGGAATATCTGCATAGCAATAGGGAACGCTTTAGAGAAGCAGTAGATTTGGCGGTTTATCCTGGTGTAGATTCATCAATTAAATCGTCTGTATTAATAGAGACTTCTTATACGACACTTTCTTTTCCTATAATTGATTTGCCTGTTAAGAGTTATATAGGAGAAATGTTAAAGGAAGAGGCTCCTGATATGTTGTCCGCTTATGGGCTAGATAAATTTGAAATGAAAGTTCAAGATATTAATAGAACATTTGTGGATAAAGTGTATGCAATCTGTGACTATTATTTGCAGAATAAGGTAAATAATCATTCAAGACATATTTACGATATATATAAATTAATGCCTTTTATAAAGAAGGACGATGAAATTAGAAATTTGATAGAAAAGGTTCGTGAGGAGAGAAAAGCAGCGATTGTTTGTCTGTCGGCAAAAGATGGAGTCTGTATTAATGTGCTTTTAAAAGAAATTATTGAAAAGGATGTTTATAAAGAAGATTATGAAAATCTTACAGAAAAACTTTTGGCAGAAACTGTTCCATATGAAAAGGCTATAGAAGCTGTCAAAGAGATTTACAAAGAAGAATATTTTAGAAAAGTATAAACCAACCACCTTCGGTACATGTTAAGAAGAAAACTTCTTATGTATCAAAGGTGGTATTTTTATGGATTCAATCTGGACAAAAACAGCGAGTATGCCCCAGTTTCCTTCCTTAGAGGGTGACATCAAAACGGATGTACTCATCATTGGCGGTGGAATGGCAGGAATTCTGTGTGCACATTTTCTGCAGGAACAGGGCGTGAACTATGTGCTGGCGGAGGGGCGCACAATCTGCTCCGGCGTGACGAAAAATACAACGGCGAAAATTACTTCACAGCACGGACTCATTTACCAGAAGATTGCAAAACAGCGGGGAAATGAAGTGGCGGCGAAATATCTGGAAGCCAACCAGGCGGCGGTGAGAAAATTTGCGGAGCTTGCGAAGGACATTGACTGCGATTTTGAGCGTAAAACGAATTACGTTTATTCTCTGAGTGATCGAAAGAAACTGGAAAATGAGATGAAAACGCTGGAGTCCCTTGGTTTTAGAAGTGTATTTCAAGAATATACAGAGCTGCCGTTTATGGTTGCGGGGGCTGTCGGATTTGAAAATCAGGCGCAGTTTCATCCACTGAAATTTGTAGCAGGGCTTGCGAAGAATCTGTGCATTTACGAGCACACGTATGTAAAAGAGTTAAAGCCTAACATGGCAGTGACCGGGCAGGGGAACATTCATTTTCAAAAGGTGATATTTGCGACACATTTTCCAGTGGATAATAAGCATGGGATGTATTTTTTGAAAATGTATCAGCATCGGTCCTATGTGATCGGGTACGCCCATGCCCAGAATGTGGAGGGAATGTATGTAGATGAGGCAATGAATGGAATGTCGTTTCGAAATTATGGGGATTTGCTGCTGATTGGCGGGGGCGACCACAGGACAGGGAAACAGGGAGGAAACTGGGCGGAAATCAGAGTGTTTGCGAAGGAACATTATGGGGAGGTGAGAGAGGAAGCGTGGTGGGCGACGCAGGATTGTATGAGCCTGGATGGGTTGCCGTATATTGGACAGTATTCGAAGGGACTTCCGGAAGCTTATGTGGCGACGGGTTTCAATAAGTGGGGAATGACGTCGTCGATGGTGGCGGCAGGGATTTTGGCGGATTTGGTGCAGGAGAGGGAGAATGGATATGCGGAGGTATTTAATCCGGGCAGAAATATGTTGAAGCCACAGCTTCTGGTAAATGTGGCGGAGTCTGGAATAAATCTGGTGATGCCAGCAAAGCGGAGATGTCCACATATGGGGTGCGGGCTGAAGTGGAATCAGGAGGAACATAGCTGGGATTGTCCGTGTCATGGGTCAAGGTTTGGAGAAGATGGCGGGGCGATTGAGGGGCCGGCGACGGGGGATTTGAAGGAATAGAGGACATTTGAAAAGATATAATGATTTTTGTTTTTAATAAGAAAGGAAAAGGGAAGTGTGTAGCCCATCAGGCGACCACTTCCCTTTCTTCATCTGTTAGCCTAATTTTATTAAAATTAAGGAGGAACATATATGTACGGAGCAATCTTAGGAGACATTATCGGTTCACCATTCGAATTTGACCGAGGAAATAAAACCAAAAACATTGAACTTTTCAGCCCGGCGCTGGCTTCACCGTGGAAATCATCCACAATCACCCGGAAGGCATCAAAGGTGCCGAAGCCACAGCCGCAGCAACTTTCCTTGCTCGCACTGGCCACACAAAAGCTGAAATCCGAGATTACATTTCCACGAATTTCGGTTACGATTTGACCAGAACCTGTGATGAAATTCGCACCGCAGTTTCTCTGGGCGGAGACTGCGACACTCTGACTGCCATTGCAGGGAGCATCGCGGAAGGATTCTACGGAGTGCCGGAGTATTTGAAAATGGAATGAAGAAAAAGACTGCCGGAGGATATGATATATGTTCTTGAGAGGTTTGAACTTGTGCGAGAAAATATATTATGTTATGGTGAACGTAGAACTGCGTAGCAGTCTGCGTTCACGAGGAAGTAGCAGAAGCGGATTCCGAGTGAACGCTTTACTTAAAGCAACATTTTCTAAAGCATATCGATTAGACATCCTGTCATCTAAATTCTATATGCGGCATTGATTTTCAATGTGCTGCTCCTATCAGAAAATTCTTGCTTTATCACATTTTTAAGCAGGAGTTTTTGAGTATGAACTCCTGAAAAGTTCATAAGGAGGAAATGCATGGCAGAACAAACATCAGAGAAGAAACTGCTGCAATGGCATCCGGCGTTTTATGCGGGACTGCAGATTGAGTTTGCGGAAGAAGCAGAGAAACTGATTTTTGAAACTGAGCATCAGTTGAGTAAAAAGCCGATGGAGATTGATGTACTCATTATTAAGAAGAATGATGATGTACAGATTCAAAAGAATATAGGGCGCATTTTCAGAAAACATAATATCGTGGAATATAAGAGCCCGGAAGATTATTTGAGCATTGATGATTTTTATAAGGTTTATGGTTATGCTTGCCTTTATAAAGCAGATACGCCAAAAGTGGATCTGATTAAATCTAGTGAAATCACCATTTCATTTGCATGCGAGAAGAAGCCGGAAAAGTTACTGAAACATTTGCGTCAGGAGCGACAACTGGATATAATGAAAGTAGAAGAAGGGATATATTATGTCGAGGGCGCGTATTTCCCGATACAGTTGTTGCTGACGTCGGAATTATCGAAGGAATCGAATTTCTGGCTGAGGAATTTGACCAATAGCTTGAAAGAGCACAGAGAAGTAGATGCGTTAGTAACAGAGTATGAAAAGAATAGGCAGAATGATTTGTACAAGGCGATGATGAATATCATCATTCGGGCAAATGAAAC
>CAZYUZ010000015.1:0-18501 GCA_964650775.1 uncultured Lachnoclostridium sp.
TTTAATCTTGCAGTGAAAGAAGGATTAACTGATGCCGCACAGGATTTCTTAAACTACATTATGAGTGCTGAAGGTCAGGCAGTAGTTGAAGAAAATGGTTATATCAAAATTGATGACGCAGCAGATGCTTTCGAAAGCAATGGTGCAGAAGGTAAAGTAGTTGTAGCTGGTTCTTCCTCTGTAACACCAGTTATGGAAAAATTAAAAGAAGCTTACGCAGCAGCAAATGCAAACGTAACAATTGAAATCAACACAAGCGATTCTTCAACAGGTGTTTCATCAGCAATCGAAGGTACATGTGACATCGGTATGGCATCCCGTGCTTTAAAAGATACTGAAACAGCTGAAGGCGTAGAAGAAGTTACAATCGCAAAAGACGGTATCGCAGTTATCGTTAACAACAACAACCCAGTAGAAGACTTAACAACAGAAACAGTTAAAAATATTTACGTAGGTGACATTTTAACATGGTCAGAAATCTAAAAGAAAAAGTTATGGAAATTGTATTTCTGGTGACAGCCTGCGCATCTATTATCGCAGTTGCCCTGATCTGCATTTTCCTTTTCCAAAGTGGTTTGCCTGCAATGAAGGAAATCGGCTTGACCGATTTCCTTTTTGGAACGCAGTGGAGACCTGGAAATAATTTGTTTGGAATCTTCCCGATGATTGTGGGAAGCATTTATGTGACCGCAGGTGCGATCATCATTGGTGTGCCTGTCGGTCTTTTTATGGCAGTGTATCTGGCAATGTATTGTCCGGCAAAGGTGTATAAGATTTTGAAACCGGCAGTAGACCTGCTGGCAGGGATTCCGTCCATTGTATATGGTTTCTTCGGAATGGTTGTAATTGTGCCGGCAGTCCGTTACTTTTTTAATGAAATAATTGATTTGAATGGGAAAGGTGACAGTATCTTAACAGCCTCCATTGTGCTTGGCATTATGATTTTGCCGACCATTATCGGTGCAGCAGAACCGGCAATCCGTGCCGTACCAAAGATGTATTACGAGGGTGCGCTGGCACTTGGTGCGGATCATGAAAGAAGTACCTTTGCAGTTGTGTTTCCGGCAGCACAGTCAGGAATTTTAGCAAGTATTATTTTGGGAATCGGACGCGCAGTTGGAGAAACCATGGCAGTGGTGATGATCGCGGGAAACCAGCCAAGAATGCCACAGAGTATTTTAAAAGGTGTTCGAACTATGACAGCGAATATCGTACTGGAAATGGGATATGCAACAGATCTTCACAGAGAAGCACTCATCGCCACTGGTGTGGTGTTGTTTGTATTTATTCTGATCATTAATCTGGCATTTTCGGCACTGAAAAGAAGGGGGAAATATTAAATGAGAATTGCAGGCAGAAATCCACTTTCCTTTGTACTTCGATGTTTGGTATATTTGTCCGCAGCACTGACAGTCGGTGCTCTTGGATTTTTAATCGCATATATTTTGATCAAGGGTGTGCCGCATCTGTCTTTAGATCTGTTTGCATGGGAATATACCTCTGACAACTGCTCTATGATGCCAGCGATCATAAACACTCTGGAGATGACATTTTTGGCACTTCTTATCGCAGTACCATTTGGTATCGGTTCTGCAATCTATCTTGTAGAATATGCCAAACGAGGCAACAAACTGGTAGAAGTGGTGCGAATCACAACGGAAACACTGACAGGGATTCCGTCAATCGTCTATGGACTTTTCGGAATGCTGTTTTTTGTAAATAAATTGCAGTGGCGTTTGTCTATTATGGCAGGTGCCTGTACGCTGGCAATCATGGTATTGCCGGTTATTATGAGAACAACAGAGGAAGCATTGATTGCAGTACCGGATTCTTACAGAGAAGGAAGCTTTGGCCTTGGCGCAGGGAAGCTTCGTACCGTATTTCAGATTGTACTGCCTTCTGCAATGCCGGGGATTTTATCTGGTGTTATTCTGGCGGTAGGGCGTATCGTTGGAGAAACTGCCGCACTCATTTATACTGCTGGCACAGTCGCAGGTGTTGCTACAGATTTGTTTTCATCAGGAAGAACTTTGGCGATTCATATGTATTGTCTTTCAAGCGAAGGAATGCATATCGATCAGGCATATGCAACAGCTGTCATTCTTCTGATTGTTGTTATTTTTATCAATTTGCTTTCTTCACAGATCGCAAAACGTGTAACGAAAGGTTAGAAATTTATGAATAAATTTACAGTGGAAAATCTGAACTTGCATTATGGGGATTTTCACGCATTAAAAAACGTTTCCTTAAATATTCCGGCAAATGAGATTACAGCCTTTATTGGGCCTTCCGGATGTGGAAAGTCAACTTTTTTAAAGACATTAAACCGTATGAATGATCTGGTGGAAGGATGTAAGATTGACGGTACAGTCCTTTTGGACGATCAGGATATTTACGGAAATATGGACGTGAACCTGCTCAGAAAACGTGTGGGTATGGTATTCCAAAAGCCAAACCCATTCCCAATGAGTGTCTATGACAACATTGCCTTTGGTCCAAGAACCCATGGTATCCGTTCTAAAGCAAAATTGGATGAAATCGTAGAAAAATCTTTAAGAGATGCAGCCATCTGGGACGAATTAAAGGATCGATTAAAAAAGAGTGCCCTTGGATTATCCGGCGGCCAGCAGCAGCGTCTGTGCATTGCAAGAGCATTGGCAGTACAGCCGGAAGTCATCTTAATGGATGAACCAACTTCTGCATTGGACCCCATCTCTACAAATAAGATTGAAGATCTGGTTCTTGATTTAAAGAAGAATTATACCATTATCATGGTAACTCACAACATGCAGCAGGCAACTCGTGTGTCTGATAACACCGCTTTTTTCTTATTAGGAGAAGTTATCGAATACGACAAAACAGAAAAACTCTTCTCTATGCCGGCAGATAAGCGTACAGAAGATTATATTACAGGAAGGTTTGGTTAATATGAGAAATCGATTTGACAGACAGCTAAAAAAGCTGAATGATGAACTGATTGAAATGGGCAGTATGATTGAAAAGTCCATTGAAAAAGCGCTGGTGGCTCTTGTGACACAGAATACACAGAAAGCTAAAGAAGTCATTGCATTTGATTTGGAAATCGACAGACAGGAGAGGGAAATCGAAAGCCTGTGCATGAAACTTCTGCTTCAGCAGCAGCCGGTGGCTAAGGACTTGCGCCTGATTTCTTCGGCTCTGAAAATGATCACTGATATGGAACGTATTGGCGATCAGGCAGCGGATATCGCAGAGCTGGCAATTTTTATGGCAGACAAACCATATATCAAAGAGTTAAAACACATCAGCCAGATGGGGCAGGAAACGATGATTATGGTAGTGACCAGTGTGGATGCTTTTGTTGAGAAAGATTTGGAAAAAGCACAGGAAGTACTTGCACATGATGATATCGTCGATAATCTTTTTGATGCGGTGAAGGCAGAGCTTATTGAAATGATTCATCAGAATAAAGATATCGGTGAGCAGGCAACGGATCTTTTAATGGTTGCAAAATATTTCGAAAGAATCGGAGATCATGCTACAAATATCGCTGAGTGGGTCATCTATTCCATTACAGGAGAACATGAGTCTGTAGAAGCGGGTAAAGAAATCTAAACCAAAGTGAAATCAAAACAAAATTTGCGTAAAAAATTTTACATAGATTTTACATAGACTACCTCTTTAATTTTACTTGCGTAATATACCCTTGATTGTGTAAACTAATAATTGGTCAAAAAATTTACAAGAGAAAATAATAAGAGGTAAAGGTTATGGACTTTTTTGGAATCTTAAAAATGGTCGGAGGACTTGCACTCTTCCTTTATGGTATGGACTTAATGGGAGAAGGTCTTGCAAAGGCATCCGGCGGTAAGATGGAAAAGATGTTGGAAAAAATGACATCTAATACATTGAAAGCAGTGGCACTTGGTGCGATTGTAACTGCAGTCATTCAGAGTTCTTCTGCAACAACGGTCATTGTTGTAGGTTTTGTTAACTCAGGAATTATGAAATTAGGTCAGGCAGTAGGTGTGATCATGGGTGCCAACATCGGTACAACGATGACATCCTGGCTGCTCAGTTTAACAGGTATTGAAAGCGGCAATTTCTTTATGCAGTTGTTAAAGCCGTCTTCGTTCTCACCAGTTTTGGCTGTGATTGGTGTTATCTTCATGCAGTTCTTAAAGAGCGACAAGAAGAAAAATGTAGGTATGATCATGGTAGGTTTTGCAATCCTCATGACTGGTATGGACACCATGAGTGCAGCGGTAAAACCACTGGCAAATGTACCTGAATTTACAAACATTTTATTAATGTTCTCTAACCCGGTTTTAGGTTTGGCAGCAGGTGCGATTTTAACAGCAATTATTCAGAGTTCTTCAGCATCTGTCGGTATTTTACAGGCACTTTGTATCTCAGGTGCAGTAACAACAGGTACAGCGCTTCCAATTATCATGGGTCAGAACATTGGTACTTGTGTGACTGCTATGATTTCGAGTATTGGTGCAAGCAAGAATGCGAGAAGAACAGCGCTCATTCATTTGTACTTTAACTTAATTGGTACAATTATCTTTATGGTAGTGTTCTACGCAGCGAATGCGGTATTTGATTTTGCATTTATGGATTCTGCAATCAATGCAGCAGGAATTGCAACAATTCATACAGTATTTAATGTGACAGCTACAATTATTTTATTACCATTCTCTAAGGTACTTGTGAAACTTGCATGCATGACAATCAGAGATGATAAAGAGGAAGAAGCTTTACCAGACAATGCAGGCAGAATGGTAAAAACTTTGGAACCACGTTTCCTTGAAATGCCGGCTTATGCTACAGAAGTTTGTATGGAAGCAACAGAAAAAATGGCTTATCTTAGTGTGAAAGCCGTATTAAAAGCAATGGATCTTCTGAAAAACTTTGATGAGGAAGCTGCACAGAAGGTCATTGACCTTGAAGAAGAAGTGGATGCTTACGAAGATGAGCTTGGTGCATACATGGTACAGTTAAGCCGTAAAGATTTAGCTGTTCATGAAAGCCAGACATTATCCATGATGCTTCACAGCATCGGAGACTTTGAACGTCTTTCTGATCATGCAGTAACGATTAGAAATGCTGCAGAACAAATGAAGACGAAAGAAATGAAATTTTCTGAACATGCTCAGCAGGAGCTTGACGAATACATGATTCAGGTTCAGAAAATTATGGATGCAACGATCAGCTGCTTCAAAAACCATGACCTTGTTATTGCAGGAAGCATTTTCCCTATGGAAGAAGTTGCTGAAAAGCAGAGTGCAGATGCAAGAAAGAATCATATCAGACGTTTAAGAGAAGGCAAATGTACCATTGAACTTGGTTTTGTACAGTCAGATCTTTTAACAAGCATGGAAAGTATTGTAGACCATTGCTCTAACGTAGCGGAAACAGTAATTAGTTATCGTTAAGGAGGGGTTGCTTTATGGCACTCATTTACATCGTGGAAGATGATACGAACATTCGTGAAATTGAAAGTTTTGCATTAAAAAACAGTGGATATCAGATTCAGGATTTTTCTAATGCGAAAGATTTTTATCGTGCGGTAAAGGAGAAAAAGCCGGATCTGGCACTCTTAGATATCATGCTTCCGGATGAAGATGGTATGGAAATTTTACAGAAGCTTCGTAAAAACCCGGAGACAAAACGTTTGCCGATCATTATGGTGACGGCAAAGGCCACAGAGCTTGACAGAGTTAAAGGGCTGGATTCCGGGGCGGATGATTATATTATCAAACCTTTTGGGGTCATGGAGCTGATTTCCCGTGTCAAAGCCCTGCTTCGAAGAAGCATGGGAGAGGTTCAGGAAAAAATTTTAAAAGTTGATGAAATTCTGCTTGATGACGAGCGACATCAGGTATTTGTGGCAGATCAGCCTTGCGAGCTTACTTACAAAGAGTATGAGCTTTTGAGGCTGCTGATGCAGAACCGGGGGATCGTACTTTCCAGAGATGTCATTATGGACAGAATCTGGGACATGAACTGTGATGTGGAGTCCAGAACTCTGGATGTACATTTAAAGACTCTTCGTGCAAAGCTTGGAGACAGTGCCCGTCACATTAAGACTATCCGAAATGTGGGATACCGTATGGAGTAATTATATATGAGAAAAAAGATCAACACGGAACTTGTGCTGATTGCTGCTGTGGCGATTATACTGACCAGTATTTTCGCCACATTTACGTATTATCGCATTTTCCAGACAGAAGTATTTGGCAGTTTAAGAACATGCGCCCATGTGCTGGCGGAAAGCATCCCGGATGAAGAGTCTGATTTGGGCGATTATCCGGTAGTAGATGAGGATTTGCGAATTACCCTGATTGATGAGAATGGCACGGTACTGATGGATACCAATGCAGATATTGGAGGAATGTCAAACCATGGGGAACGTCCGGAAATCAGGCAGGCATTTTTGGAAGGCGAAGGGAAAGATGTGCGAAGATCAGAGACACTGGAAAAGAGTACCTTCTATTATGCGATGCGCTTAAACGATGGAAATATTCTTCGCGTGGCGAAAGAAACAGGAAGTATATACAGCATGTTTTTTGATGCAATTCCGTCTCTTGTACTCATTGCAGTGACGTTGTTTGCATTTTGTGCATTGCTGGCGTATTTTCTGACAAAAAGTTTTATTGCGCCGATTGAAAAGGTGGCAAAGAACCTGGACGGACAGGTGGATGTGGGAAGTTATAAGGAATTGACCCCATTTCTTGAAACCATTCAGGAACAGCATAAAAATATTATTAAAAGTGCAAAGATGCGTCAGGATTTTACGGCGAATGTTACCCATGAGTTAAAGACTCCACTGACATCTATTTCCGGTTATGCAGAACTGATTGAGAGTGGAATGACAGGTGAAAAAGAGACAAGAAGATTCGCAAAGGAAATTCATCGCAATGCAAAACGTCTGATTCACCTGATTAATGACATCCTGCAGCTTTCAGAACTGGACACAAAAGAAACTGCGCTGGAGACAGAACGATTGAATCTTTATGGAATGGCAGCTACCTGCGTGGAAATGTTAAAGATCAATGCGGAACCTAATAAAGTAAAGCTCAGTATCAAAGGCAGAGTGACATGGATTGAGGGAAACAGGGGCATGATTGAAGAACTGCTTTATAATCTCTGTTCCAATGCAATCCGATACAATAAACCAAATGGTACGGTGGAAGTTTCAGTTGCTGAGACGGAAGAAGGAGTATTGCTGCAGGTAGCAGATACCGGAATTGGAATTCCAAAGAAGCATCAGGAGAGAGTTTTTGAGCGTTTCTATCGTGTGGATAAGAGCCGATCGAAAGAGCGTGGGGGAACAGGGCTTGGTCTTGCCATTGTAAAGCACATTGTGGCAGAGCATGGAGCACAGATTTCGATGGAAAGTGAAGAAGGTATTGGAACGACGATTTCTGTTTTGTTTCCTGGTAAATAAATAGTTTATATAAGCCGGAGAGCGTAGACTCTCTGGTTTTTTTGTGCTAAAATATATAAATTATTTTTAAAAGAGAAAATTAGGAGGCAGATATGTATTTATTGCTTGTCTTTTTTTGGATTGTTTTAAATGGAAAACTGACAACGGAGATTGTAATACTGGGGCTGATTTTTGCAGCGGTCGTGTATACATTTGCATGTAAATTTCTGGGTGTTACATGGAATCGCGAAAAGATGTTCTGGAGAGCATTTTTCTGGGGGATTCACTACCTGGCGATTCTGATTAAGGAAATTATCGTGGCAAATATTGCGGTACTTAAGATTATTTTCTCACCGAAAAGAAAGATTCATCCGGTTTTGGTAAGATTTCCGGCGCCGCTGAAAAACCATCTATTACAGGTGATTCTTGCAGACTCGATCACGTTGACTCCGGGAACCATTACCGTGCGCCTATATGAAGAGAAATTTGAAGTCCATTGTCTGGATGAGTCCATGGCAGAAGGACTGGATAACAGTATATTTGTGAAAATGTTAAAGAAATGGGAGGAGATATAATATGGGAAATCTTAATGCAGCTTATGAAAATCTTGCAGCAATTGTCATCTGTGCCATTGCAATTTTAATTGTTGCGTGTCTGATTCGTTCTGTTTTAGGTCCGCGTGTGACCGACCGTATTGTTGCCGTAAACTCCATCGGAACCATGACGATTACGATCATTGCACTGTTTTCTGTTTTATTAAAGGAAGCTTATCTTCTGGATGTATGTCTGATCTATGCCATGATCAGCTTTGTGGCGGTCATTGTACTGACAAAAATCTATACCGGAGTTTACAGGGAAGAGCATTCCAAAGAAACGAAAGAGGAGAAGAACTAAGATGGAAATGATTCGATTTGTTTTTGCAGCAATCTTTTTGATTAGTGGAGTTCTTTGTATGGCCTCAGCAGTGATTGGGATGTACCGTTTTCATTTTGTGCTGAACAGAATGCATACAGCAGCGACAGCTGATACTTTTGGTCTGCTCTTATGCATGATCGGGTTAATTATCTGGCAGGGCTTTGGATTTGAAGCATTGAAAATGATGATTATTATCGGATTTTTCTGGATTTCCGGACCGGTATCCAGTCATCTGATTGCCCGTATGGAAGTTTCCACCAATGAAAAGCTGGAGGAAGAATGTGAGGTAAGAGAGTATGGAGAATTTTAGATTAATTTTACTGATCTTCCTTATTTTATGTGCGTTGTTTGTCAGCTTTTCAAAAAATCTTTTGGTATCCGTTGTTATTTTTATGTCTTACAGCCTTGTAATGTCCATGCTCTGGGTTTTACTGGAATCACCGGACCTTGCCATTACGGAAGCGGCTGTCGGGGCAGGGGTTACCAGCGTGCTTTTCTTTATTACGCTGAAACGAATCAGCGCCATGGGAAAAGAGCATGCCGATGAGCAGGATACAACGACGAAGGAAATCAATGCACGTCCGGCTGTAAAGCTGTTTGAGCGATTTTATAGAATTGCAGCGGTTGTTCTGGGAATTGCCATCATTGTAGCGCTGATTGCGACCGTTTCAAATCTTCCTGCATTCGGAGATGTGGATAATCCATATAATAATGAAGTTTCAGAGCGCTATCTGGAAAAAGGTCTGGAAGAAACCGGGGCTGTAAATGCAGTGACCGGCATGATTTTAGATTATCGTGCATTTGATACCTTTGGGGAATCCTGTGTACTCTTTATCGCGGCAGCCTGTGTATTAATTCTGCTGCGCGATGATAAGACGGATACGACCGCAAAAGCAATTAAGGATGAGCGCTTTGAGCCTGTGAGTGATACGATTCTGCAGGCATCTGCCAAGATTATTTTCCCTGCAATCATGATTTTTGGGATATACATTCTTGTAAACGGTCATTTGTCACCGGGAGGTGGTTTCTCCGGTGGCGCCATTATGGGAGCAGGTCTGATTCTGCACGTCAATGCCTTTGGGTATAAGAAAACTCAGAAGTTCTTTAATGAAAAAACTTATAAGATCGTTACAGTATCGGCATTAAGCTTTTACTGTATTGCAAAAAGTTATTCCTTCTTTACAGGAGCAAACCACATTCCGAGCGGCATTCCTCTTGGAAATGCAGGAGATATTATCAGCAGTGGTCTGATCCTGCCTTTGAATATCTGTGTCGGGCTGGTGGTAGCCTGTACGATGTATGCATTTTATACACTCTTTAAAAAAGGAGGTATGTAAAATGGGAAGTAATTTACTGATTAACTATGAGACCGTGGCGGCAGTCCTCCTTTTTGGAATTGGTCTTACAAATCTGCTGTTACAGAAAAACCTGATTAAGAAAATCATCGGATTAAATATTATGGATACGGCAGTGTACCTGTTATTGGCAACCCAGGGGTACATAGAAGGACGTATGGCTCCAATCATTGTAGATGGGAATACAGACCCTTCTCTTTATATTAACCCTGTGCCAAGCGGTCTGGTGCTTACCGGTATCGTTGTATCTGTCAGTGTCAGCGCGCTGATGCTTGCTCTGACCATTCGACTTTACAAGCGTTACCATACAATGAATCTGGATGAGATTTTAAGGCATATACAGAAGGAGGGACATTAGAATGGACTTTATTCGCAATTTCCCTTTCTTCAGCATTATCCTCTGTATGTTTTCTGGAATCATCAGCTCTGTCCTGAGCGGAAAAAAGGCAAGAAATATCTGTATCGGCTGTGTCAGCGTTGTAACGGTACTTTCCGCGGCAGTGCTTTTCTATACAGTGAAAACAAATCAGGCTTTCACCTATATGATGGGGCACTTTCCTGCACCTTGGGGTAATGAAATCCGTGCGGGGATTTTAGAAGGAGTTTTGGCAACAACCTTTTCCATTGTCCTTTTATTGTCGCTGGTATCTGCATACCACAGAACAGAAGAAGACATTGAAGCTACAAAGTTAAATCTTTTTTATCTTTTGGTAGATCTGTTGTTGAGCTCCCTGCTTGCAATCATTTATACCAATGACCTGTTCACCGCTTACGTATTCGTAGAAATCAATACGATTGCAGCCTGTGGTCTCATTATGATCAGACAGGTGGGACGTACCTTTGGGGCGGCACTTCGCTACATGGTGATGAGCTTAATAGGCTCCGGTCTGTTTTTGATCGGTCTGTCCCTGCTTTATACACTGACCGGACATCTGTTGATGAGCCCTGCAAAAGAAGCTCTGGCGAAATTGATTGCAACAGACAGCTATCATGTGCCGGTACTGATCGTACTGGTCCTGATGTCCATCGGGCTGGCCATTAAGAGCGGTCTTTATCCGTTCCATTCATGGATGCCGGATGCTTACAGCTATTCTACAGCCTCTGCCAGCGCCATTCTTTCTGGTCTGGTATCAAAGGCATATATTATTTTATTGATCAAAATTTTCTATCGTGTGGTAGGAATTGACTTTATTGTAACCAGCAAAATGATGAATGTACTGTTCATTTTCGGTCTGGTAGGAATGATCATGGGCTCATTAAGTGCAATATTGGAAAAGGATATTCGAAGAATGATTGCGTATTCTTCCGTTGCACAGATTGGATATATTTACATGGGCATTGGTCTTGGAATTGAACAGGGCTATGTAGCAGCGGTATATCACATTTTACATCATGCGGCGACCAAAGCATTGCTGTTTATTTCCGTGGTGGGACTTTCCAATGTGTCCGGCGGCAGCAAAATGTTCCCTGACCTTCGTGGTGCGGGATACCGTCATCGAAGCGCAGGGGTAGCCTTTACGGTGGGAAGCTTTTCCATGGTAGGTCTGCCGATGTTTTCGGGATTCATTTCCAAATATTTATTTGCCACAGCGGCTATGGCAGCAAATCCAAAGAAGGTATTTCTGACACTGGTCGTATTGGCAATCAGTACGATTTTAAATGCCATTTACTTTATCCATACGGTGGTAACGATCTATACACCGGTAGAGGATGAAGAGAAAGAGCAGCAGAGACGTCACTGGCATGAAAAGCCTTGGGTGACCATTTCTCTGGTCGTATTTATCGGATTGAACTTTGCATTGGGTGTATACTCACAGCCGGTGGTGGATTTGATCACCCGCGGTCTGCAGATGTTCGGTTAGGAGGAATGTTATGGAATTTACATTATTAGAACTGACAGAAGTGCTCAAAATTTCGTTTCGGGCAGATGAAATGTCCTGGATTTTTGCAATCATGACGACTGTTGTATGGCTCATGGCAGGGATCTATTCTTTCGGCTATATGGCCCATGATGAGTACAAAAAACGATACGCTTTTTTCTATGTGCTGGTCTATTTCGTGTTGCTGGGATTGGACTTTTCGGCAAACTTAATTACAATGTATCTTTTCTATGAATTGATGACATTATCAAGCATGCCGCTGATTCTTCATGACCTGAAAAAAGAGTCGGTATCGGCAGCAATGAAATATTTGTATTACTCCATCGCAGGCGCTTTTCTTGCACTGTTTGGTATTTTTGTACTGTCACAGTATGCGCCATCTATGGATTTCGTGGCAGGAGGTCACTTTACAGCAGCGAATATCCCGAATCAGGGACTCATCCTGGCAGCGCTTTGCCTGATGGTGATCGGATTTGGGGCAAAAGCAGGTCTCTTTCCTTTACATGCATGGCTTCCAATCGCTCATCCGGTAGCTCCGGCACCAGCCAGTGCGGTACTTTCCGGTGTGGTTGTAAAAGCAGGGGTTCTTGCCATGATTCGAACCATTTTCTACGTAGTTGGTCCTGAGGTGGTTCGTGGAAGCTGGGTGCAGAATGTCTGGATGATTCTGACACTTTTAACAATCGTGATGGGTTCTACCAGAGCCTACCATGAAAATGTATTAAAGAAACGTTTGGCATACTCCACAGTCAGCCAGTTATCCTATGTATTATTTGGTTTATCAACGCTGCATCCAATCGGTGTAGCAGGGGCTCTGCTTCATGTGCTATTCCACAGCGTAGCAAAGAGCTTACTGTTCATGAGCGCAGGTTCTATCATTCACCAGACAGGAAAGACCAAGGTATCAGACCTTCGTGGTGTTGGAAGACAGATGCCGATTACGGTAGGAACCTTCACTTTGGGAGCACTTTCACTGGTGGGAATTCCTCCGTTTGCAGGATTCTTCAGTAAATGGTATCTGGCAAACGGTGCATTGGCATCCGAAGCGGCAGTGTTTTGCTGGCTTGGCCCGGTGATACTTCTATTAAGTGCCCTTTTAACGGCAGGATATTTATTCCCAATTTCTGTACAGGGATTCTTACCTGGAAAATCATACGATAAAGACCCTGCAAAGAAATGCGAAGCAGGTCTTAGTATGACGATTCCAATGATGATTTTAGCAGCGCTTGCATTACTGCTTGGAATCTTTTCTTCAGGCATCATTGAATTCGTATCCCAGCTGGCAGCCAGTTTGATGTAAGGGAGAAGAACGATGAACTCAGTAGTATTATTGATTGCGGTCTTAATTCCCTTCCTTGGTGGTTTTGCTTTGTTTGGCGGGAAAAACTGGAGTTATAAAAAGCTTCAGATTGTCAGCGAAGTACTGGTGATCATAACAAGCATCCTTGTAGGAGTGATCATCTTTCAAAGACCGGAAGAAGAGTTTTTATTCTTCCAGCTGACAGGGAATTTACGCATTATTTTAAAATTAGACGGACTTGGCTGCATTTTTGCAGGACTGGTGGCGTTCTTGTGGCCGCTTGCAAATCTGTATGCCTTTGAATATATGTCTCACGATGAAAAGAGAAGACATACCTTTTTCGGATTTTACACCATGACCTATGGGGTGACTCTTGGGATTGCGTTTGCCGGAAATATTCTGACGATGTATTTCTTTTATGAAATGCTGACCCTTGTAACGGTATACCTTGTGATGCATCCGATGCATAAGAAAGCGATTCGTGCCAGCCGAATGTATTTGTATTATTCACTGGGAGGCGCGGCATTTGCCTTTCTTTCTATTATCTGTCTGACGATTTTTGGGGATACCAGCCAGTTTATCCTTGGCGGTGTACTGGATATGCAGAAAGTCAGTGCTCATCCAAACTGGGTACTTACCATGTTTTTACTGGCATTTTGTGGATTTGGAGTAAAAGCGGCAATCTTCCCGTTCCACGGATGGCTTCCGAGGGCCAGTGTGGCACCAACACCGGTTACGGCGCTTCTGCATGCGGTCGCAGTCGTAAAATCAGGTGCATTTGCGATCATTCGTATCATTTATTACAGCTATGGAGCAGATTTCTTAAGAGGAAGCTGGGCACAGTATGTAGTAATGCTCCTGGCGATGGTAACGATCCTCTATGCGTCCACGATGGCGGTAAAGGAGATTCACATCAAAAGAAGGCTTGCTTATTCGACCATCAGCAATCTTTCCTATATTTTATTAGGTGCTGCGATTATGACGCCGCTTGGGATGATCGGGGCTGTCTGCCACCTGATAGTCCATGCATTTATGAAAATCTGCGGATTTTTCTGTGTGGGCGCAGTGATGCACCAGACAGGAAAGAATTATATCTCAGAAATCGAAGGACTTGGACGTAAAATGCCGGTGATTTTTGGATGTTTCACGGTGGCAGCGGTATCTCTTGCCGGAATCCCGCCGTTTGGAGGATTTATCAGCAAGTGGAATCTTGGAACAGCTGCGCTGTTAAGTGAACAGCCTCTTGGAATCGCAGCGATGGGAGTATTGCTTTATTCTGCATTTATGACAGCGATTTATATGGGAACGATCGTATTCAAAGCATGGTTCCCGAGAAAAGAAGTAGTAGTGACGTTTTCGGAAAAGGATACTGATCCGGGAATGAAAATGAAGCTTCCAATCATTATTTTTGCATGTATGATTATAGGCTTGGGTATTTTTGCTAAGCCACTACTTGAAATGATTCAATCAGTTGCTTATGGCAGCTTTTAGAAAGGGGAACCGTTATGACATATGAAATCTTAAATATTTGTGGTCAGGGGCTTTTTCTGAAGCTTGACGGTTTCCGCCTGATCTATTGTTGTATCGCATTGTTTATGTGGAGTGTCAGTCTGTTGTTTTCCAAGGAGTATTTTGCACACTACAGCCATAAGGCGCGATACTATGGATTTTTAATTTTGACAATGTTTGCAACACTGGGCGTGTTCTTGTCGGCAGATTTGTTTACCATGTTCATTTTCTTTGAAGTGATGTCTTTAAGCTCCTATGTGTGGGTAGCGCAGGAGGAAACGGAAGAGGCATTAAAAACAGGGGTAATGTATCTGGCAGTTGCAGTCATTGGCGGAATGGTTCTTCTGATGGGATTGTTTCTGTTTAACAATGCAGTGGGAACGCTGCGTATCGATGAAATCTATGAAGCGGTACAGCGTGTGTGGGCAGAAAAGTCTGCACAGATTTATGCGGCAGGATTTTTGATGCTGTTTGGATTCGGAGCAAAAGCCGGGATGTTTCCAATGCATTTCTGGCTGCCAAAAGCCCATCCTGTAGCACCTGCGCCGGCAAGTGCACTGCTTTCGGGAATTCTGACAAAATGTGGTGTGTTTGGAATTCTGGTTTTGACTGCGGAAGTTTTTGTTCATGACCTGACATGGGGCAGTGTAATTTTGACACTTGGTATCATTACGATGGTAATAGGAGCAGTGCTTGCGGTATTTTCTGTAAACTTAAAACGTACACTGGCATGCTCTTCTGTGTCCCAGATTGGTTTCATCCTTGTGGGAGTTGCGATGCAGTGCTTTTTAGGAGAAGAAAATGCACTGGCAGTGCGCGGCACATTTCTCCATATGGTGAATCATTCGCTGATCAAGCTGCTTTTGTTCAATGTCGCCGGTGTGGTCTATATGAATCTGCATGCCCTGGATTTGAATACTGTCAGAGGCTTTGGACGAAAGAAACCATTTCTGATGGGCTGCTTTTTGATGGGTGCTTTGGGAATTGGAGGAATTCCGCTTTGGAACGGATATGTAAGCAAAACATTGCTTCATGAATCGATTGTGGAATATATTGCACATTTAACGCATCTAGGAGAGAGTGCACTTCTTTTTCAGACCATTGAATGGGTGTTTTTGTTTAGCGGCGGTCTGACCGTTGCCTATATGCTGAAACTGTTTGTCTGTCTCTTTATTGAGGAAAATCCAACAAAACAGGAAGCTTACGATGAAAAGAAAGACTATATGTCACTGCTTAGTAAAATCGTCATCGGGCTTGCAGCTGTGGTGCTTCCGATTATGGGATTTTTCCCGGGAGCGACGATGGACAAAATGGCAGATGCGGCTATGGATTTTATGCGAAGCGGACCTCTTCAACACAAAGTTCACTATTTTACATGGGTGAATTTAAAGGGCGGTTTGATCTCTATTCTAATCGGAGTGCTGGTTTATGTGTTTGTGATTCGTAAATTACTTATGAAAAATGGCAGATATGTAGATCTTTGGCCGAAGAAGCTGGATATCGAACAGATATTTACGAAAATCGTGTGTGGCTTTGTCGCATTCCTTGGTGTAGTTTCAAAGGTAATGGACGATTTTCTTCTGGAATGGTGCACGATAGAGCAGATTTTAGGAGTTCTGAACAGTCTGATGAAGCTTCCGGAACAGCTGCTGGAAAAAGTGGTTGGATTTTTAAAACGTACAGTATACAAGGAAACTACAGAAAAACCAGAGCTGGAGCTTGTCAATAAGCTGCATGCGCAGTATGACAGAAAAGTGGATACGATTCGTCTGATTGGTTCGAGCTTATCTTTTGGGCTTTTGCTGGCATGTATCGGTCTGATTATGACAATTGTATATTTATTAATTCATTAAGGTTAAGGCGTACACGTTGTGTGCGCCTTTTGATGTTATGTACAAAAAGCAAATGAAAAATTGTGAAAACTGATGTCAAATTAAAAATTGGTAAAAATCATAAAAAGCTATTGAATTCTGAAAATCAGAGGACTATAATGGCTTTTGGCAAAAATTTAGGAGGATTATGAAGGAAAATGACAACTTTATTATCTGTATCAATTGCAGTCCTCGCAGGGCTGCTCATGACCCGAGCCTTTAAGCCATTTAAACTGCCATCGGTAACCGCATATCTGATTGCCGGAGTTTTAATCGGTCCTTACTTCCTTGGATCATTACACATAAACGGTCTCGGCTTTGTTTCGGAAGAAGCCGTAACAAGACTTTCCTTAATTTCCGAAGTTTCCTTAGCATTCATTGCCTTCTCTATCGGTAGTGAATTCCGTCTGGAGGAATTGAAAAAAACCGGACGTCAGGCAGTTGTTATTGGTATTTTCCAGGCACTTGTCGCAACTTTATTTGTAGACCTTGCACTGGTTGGCGTGCATTTTATCATGCCGGATAAGCTTTCTGTAGCACAGGCAATTACTTTAGGTGCCATTGCAACAGCAACAGCTCCAGCTGCAACACTGATGGTTGTACGTCAGTATAAAGCGAACGGACCTCTTACAAAGCTTCTTCTTCCAATCGTAGCACTGGATGACGCAGTTGGTCTGATCGTATTTGCAGTATCTTTTGGAATTGCAAAATCACTGATAAGCGGAAGCGTAGATTTGATTTCCATCATTGTAAATCCAATGCTTGAAATCATTGCGTCTTTAGCGCTTGGTGCGTTGATGGGCTGGATCTTAACTCAGCTGGAAAAAATGTTCAACTCTAATACAAACCGTCTGAACATGACAATTGCACTTGTATTTTTAGCAGCATCTATTTCCATGATGGATTTCCATATCGGACCATTACATATCAGCTTTTCATCACTGCTTGTATGTATGATGCTTGGTACAGTATTCTGCAATATCTGTCCACTGTCTGAAGATATTATGGAAAGATCTGACAAATGGTCTTCACCACTGCTTGCTTTATTCTTCGTTATCAGCGGTGCAGAATTACAGCTTTCTGTATTTGCAGACAGTGCAATCGTAATCATCGGTATCGTGTACATCATTTTCCGTTGTCTTGGAAAATATTATGGTGCACGCATCAGTGCGAAAGTAACAAATTGTTCACCTGAAATCTGTAAATACTTAGGTATTACACTGTTCCCACAGGCCGGCGTTGCGCTTGGTATGTGTGCAACAGCAATGCAGCTCGGAGAACAGGGAAGCTTAATCCGTAATATCACACTGTTTGCAGTTCTGATCTACGAACTTGTAGGACCATTGATGACAAAGAACGCGCTTATGAAAGCGGGCGAAATTGGACCAATGCCAGAGCATATTAAGAACAGACGTGCACATAAACTTGCTGCAGCAGGTAAGAGTGATAAATAGAATTACAAAATATAAAATAATATAAAAATAGCATGGACCGCCTCGAGGCTTCGCTTGACCTCGGCTTGTCCATGCTATTTTTGTTTTACGTTATATATTATGTATTTTTATTTCTTGTGCCCAAGTGGCTGGCGGATCAACTGAATCGCACCGGATTTTTCAAGTGCTTTATATATCGCCATAAAGATTAATGCTTCCAGTGGAATTAATACAATGTTCTTGAAGAGTCTGGATGGGAGCAGTACCATGAATCCTTTGCCGTACATGATATCTAACCAGAGTGTACCGAAAATAACATTTACAATTAAGGAGTTAATCAGTCGTACGATACATACGCGAATGTATGTGATTTTCTTTCTGTACAGTCCAAGACCAACAATCAAACCTGCAAGACCTGCATTAAAAGTCCATCCCCAGAAGAATGCGCCGTCCGGTTTGATAAGATATTTTAAAACATCCATACCTGCGCCGAAGATGGCACCGGCAACCGGTCCAAAGAGGCAGTCAACCAAATAGTTACATTCGGAAGAAAAACCAATCTTTAAAGAGTTACCTACCGGAATGGCAAACTGGCTTAAGATGATGGAAAGACCACCCAGCATACCGATGACACAGAGTGTCTTGATGTTTTTGAATTCCTTTAAGGAATCTGAAAAAATTTTAAACATAAAAAATACACCTCCATAATGAGTAGTGATGATATTAGATAATAATAATGCCCACGCAAAGAAAAAGCTTCTAAACGTTTCACTACAATATGAGATGTACTCATCTGCAGCAACGGGTGCGAGACCATATCGTAAGAA
>CAZYUZ010000016.1:0-18334 GCA_964650775.1 uncultured Lachnoclostridium sp.
TCGATAATTGACTTTTTACTCAGAAAAAGGTATAGTAACTACATGCTAAGCGGGTGTGGCGGAATTGGCAGACGCGCCAGATTTAGGTTCTGGTGGGAGACCGTGCAGGTTCAAGTCCTGTTACCCGCATGAATGAAAGAGTCCTGAGACTGATGATGATTGGTCTTAGGACTCTTTTTGAATATAGAAAGAAATTCAATTCGTTTCATAAATTTTCGCAAAATACGCATAAAAATGCAATGTGAAAAAAATGTCAAATAAAATATTGCCTAAAAAGTGCGAACATATTATAATATATTGATACTAATTTGATAGGAGGCAAAAATTATGTGTTCATGTTGTGAAAACAAAAGTGATCTTTCACTGCTTGATGATGTAATGAAAAAGTATGCTTCGGTTCCAGGAAGCCTGATTACCATCCTGCAGCATGCGCAGGATATCTATGGCTATCTGCCAATCGATGTAATGTATTACATTGGCGAAAAGACTGGAAACAGTCCGGCAAAGGTCATTGGTGTTGCTACATTTTATACACAGTTCAGAACTACTCCGGTAGGAAAGTACCTGATTATGCTTTGTCAGGGTACAGCCTGTCATGTAAATGGTTCTGAAAGAATTAAAGCTGCGATCTGTGATGCACTTGGCATCGAAGATGGCGGTACTACAGAGGATGGATTATTCTCTTTGAAAACAGTTGCCTGTCTTGGCTGCTGTAGTTTATCCCCTGTTATGATGATTAATGAGGATACATACGGTTCTCTCACTCCTGAGAAAACAGTAGCGATTCTGAATGAAATTCGTGAAAAAGAGGGGAGGGCATAAGTATGAAGATTGTAGTAGGACAAGGTAGCTGTGGTCTGGCAGCAGGTGCTGGTAAAGTATATGATGCTTTAAACGAACAGCTGAGTGCAGTTTCAGGTGCAGAACTTGGAATTACCGGTTGTATTGGTATGTGCTGGCTGGAACCTATCGTAGATCTCTATGATGGAGATCAGCTTGTAAAACGTCTGGTTCGTGTAACTGCAGAAGATGCACAGGCAATCGTATCTGCAGCAACAAGCGGAGATTTATCAGCAGTAGAAGCAATTGCTATCACAGCGGATGATGAAAGCTTCTTAACACAGCAGACTCGTATTGCACTTCGTAACTGTGGTGTGATCGACCCAACATCTATTGACGCTTATATTGAAAAAGGCGGATATGAAGCACTGAAAAAGGTTCTGACAGGTATGTCAGCAGATGACGTAATCAACGAAATCAAAGTTTCTGGTCTTGCCGGACGTGGTGGTGCAGGTTTCCCAACATGGTTTAAATGGAATGCTGCAAAAAACTCTCCAGGTGAAGAAAAATACTTAATCTGTAATGCAGACGAAGGCGATCCAGGTGCATTCATGGATAGAGCTGTTATCGAAAGTGATCCACATACATTGATTGAAGGTATGATGATCGGTGCATATGCAATTGGTGCAATTGAAGCAGTTGTTTATGTACGTGCAGAATATCCACTGGCAATCATCCGTCTTGAAAATGCTATGAAACAGGCTAGAGAACGTGGACTTCTCGGCAAAAATATTCTGGGTACAAATTTCTCCTGCGATATGCGTATTAAGGCTGGTGCCGGTGCATTCGTTTGTGGTGAAGAAACAGCCCTCATTGAATCTCTGGAAGGAAAACGTGGTATGCCACGTCTGAAACCACCATTCCCTGCAGCAGCAGGTTACTGGATGAAACCTTCTAATATTAATAACGTAGAAACATTTGCAAACGTTGCTTGGATTCTTCAGAACGGCGGCGAAAAATTCTCTGCTATGGGTACTGAAAACAGCAAGGGTACAAAGGTATTCGCGCTGACAGGTAAGATCAACCGCGGCGGTTTAGTAGAAATTCCTATGGGTAGAACACTGCGTGACGTTATTTACAACATCGGCGGTGGTATCCGTGATGGTAAAGAATTCAAAGCTGTACAGATGGGTGGTCCATCTGGTGGATGTATTCCTGCAGACCTTCTTGATACAATCATCGATTACAAAGCATTAGGTGCAACTGGAGCGATCATGGGTTCCGGTGGTATGGTTGTTATGGATGAAAGTACCTGTATGGTAGGTATGGCAAAATTCTTCCTTGATTTCACAGCAAAAGAATCTTGCGGTAAATGTGTACACTGCCGTTTAGGTACAAAACGAATGCTTGAAATCCTTACACGCATTACAGAAGGTGAAGGAAAAGAAGGCGATGTAGAACTTCTCGAAGAACTCTGCCTCGCAATCAAGGATGGTGCTCTTTGTGGTCTTGGACAGACTGCTCCAAATCCAGTACTTACAACAATTAAGTACTTCAGACATGAATATGATGCACATATTCGTGAAAAGAGCTGTCCAGCAAAATATTGCCCGGCACTTATCAAATATGCGATTGATCCGGAAAAATGTAAAGGATGTACAATGTGTGCTAAGAAATGTCCTGCAACTGCAATTTCCGGTGAAAAGAAGAAACCATTCGTTATCGATCGTGACAAATGTATCGGCTGCGGCGCTTGTATGGCTAATTGTAAGTTTGGCGCTGTTTACGTAGAATAAGGGGGTTACTGTATGAGCGAAATTAATATTACGATCAATGGTGTCGCCCTCAAAGGAAATGCTGGCGATACTGTATTAAAAATTGCCACTGATAATGGCATTTATATTCCAACTCTCTGCCACCATGACAGCGTTGCAAAATATGGCGCATGTGGTCTTTGTGTGGTAGAAGCTGAAGGGGTTCCAAAACTTCTTCGTGCATGTGCAACAACAGCATCTGACGGAATGGTAGTAAAAACAAATTCCCCAAGAATTGCACAGGCAAGAAAAGTTGCTATGGAACTTTTGATGAGTGATCATCAGGGGGACTGCGTAGGACCATGTTCATTGAACTGTCCAGCAGGAACAGACTGCCAGGGCTATGTAAAACAGATTGCCCTTGGTAATGATTTAGAAGCTGTTAAGATCATTAAAAAGAAACTTCCATTCCCATCATCCATCGGTCGTGTATGTCCACATCCATGTGAAACAGCATGCCGCAGAAAGAACGTGGAAGAGCCACTGTCTATCGCATTCTTAAAACAGTTTGCAGGTGACAATGTTCGCGCAGCAGGACATTATGTTCCAGAAAAAGCTGCTGCAACAGGCAAAAAAGTTGGTATCATCGGTGGTGGTCCAGCTGGTCTTACTGCTGCATACTTCCTGGCATTAAAAGGTCATGAAGTAACTGTAACAGATGCAATGCCTAACATGGGTGGTATGCTCCGTTATGGTATTCCGGAATATCGTCTTCCAAAGGCAATTCTCGATGATGAAATCGCAGAAATTGCATCATTAGGCGTAAAACTGGAAAACAATGTAAAATTAGGAAAAGACATTAGCTTTGAAGATTATAAAGCAAAATTTGATGCAGTGATCGTTGCTGTAGGTGCATGGCAGAGCTCAGGCGTTGGCTGTGTAGGTGAAGACCTTGAAGGTGTACTTGGTGGTATCGACTTCCTTCGTACACGTGAGTTAGGTATTGAATCCGGCATGGGCAAGAAAGTTGCTGTTGTAGGTGGTGGTAACACTGCTATGGACGCTTGCCGTACAGCAGTACGTTTCGGTGCAGAAAAAGTTTATGTAATCTATCGTCGTACACGTGCAGAAATGCCGGCAGAAGACATTGAAATCGAAGAAGCAATGGAAGAAGGCGTAGAATTCAAATTCTTAACAAATCCAGCTGAAATCCTTGGTGAAAATGGTCATGTAACAGCAGTGAAACTGCAGGTTATGGAACTTGGTGAACCAGATGCAAGCGGACGCCGCAAACCTGTTCCAGTAGAAGGTAAATTCGAAATTCTCGATGTTGATACAGTGATCGCAGCAATCGGTCAGAGACTGAATCCAGCTGGTCTTGATGCTCTTGAAATGACAAAGAAAGGTACAATTGCAGCTGACGAAAGTACATTCCGTACATCTGTAGAAGGCGTATTTGCAGTTGGTGATGCTACAAACAAAGGTGCTGGTATTGCAATCGCAGCAATCGGCGAAGCAAATAAAGCAGCAGAAGTTGTAGATGCATACCTGAACGGCGTAGAAGCTGCTTACAAAGCACCATTCGTTTCTGAACGTGACGTAACACCAGCACTGTTTGAAGGATATGAAAAACAGGCTCGCGTAAAAATGCCACATCGTTCACCTGAAGAAAGAAAACACGACTTCAAGGAAATCAACCTTGGACTTAAGGAAGACGAAGCTCGTGCAGAAGCAAAACGCTGCCTTGAATGTGGATGTCATGATTACGGTCATTGCAAACTGATCCAGTGTGCAAATGATCAGCCAATCGATCCAAAACGTCTGGCTGGTGACAAACATCCAAACTTCAAGGAACAGAAGCTTGTAGTGATTGAACGCGATCAGGGTAAATGTATTACATGTGGACTTTGTGTTCGTACATGTGATGAAAATGCGAAGAAGGGAATTTTAGGTCTGGTTGGACGTGGATTCACAACAGTAATCAAACCAGAGTTCCAGGACAGCGAAGTGATCAAAGGCTGTGCTGACTGTCTCGCTTGTGCAAATGTATGCCCAACAGGTGCATTAAAGATTCTTAAATAATTAAGTGTTAAAACTGGCCCGCAGACCTTGCAAGGTTCTGCGGGCTTTTGTTATACTGAAAGCTAATATGGAAAGAAAGAGAGAACGTAGATGGATTTTTTATCTTTAACATTTGCGGTGTTTTTTATTATATCAGTGATCTGTTATTATGCGGTACCAAAGAAACTGCGCTGGGGCGTGTTGCTGGTTTCCAGCATTTTGTTTTATGTCTGGTCGGTGCCATATTTGATTGGATATCTGCTGTTTAGTGCAGCGACTACATTTTTATATGGTAAATGGGTGGAAAAGCATAAGGAACATGGGAAGGCTGTACTGGCGCTGGTGATTGCAGCGAATCTGGCAGTACTGTTATTTGTGAAATTTTATCCGCTGTGCGAAGTGAAATTGAATTTTCCAGCTTTAAATTTTTTGGCTCCGATGGGGATTTCCTTCTACACTTTGCAAGTGATTGCCTACTGTGTAGATGTATATAAGGGAAAAACTGAGGCACAGAGCAATTTCTTTAAATATTTGCTGTTTGTATCCTTCTTTCCACAGATTCTTCAGGGACCGATTCCAAGATACAATCAGTTAAAAGAGCAGTTGTTTGAAGGACATGCCTTTGACTATCGTACTGTAAAATTTGGTTTTCAGTTCATTTTATGGGGAATGTTCTTAAAAATGGTCATTGCAGACCGTGCGGCGATTTTTGTAAATGCAGTATTCCCGGAATATCATTTATATGAAGGAACAGTGCTGGCGGTCGCTGCGGTGCTCTACAGTATTCAGCTATATACAGATTTTTTGGGATGCGTATGTATTGCCATGGGTGCGGCAGAAGTGTATGGCATCCATTTACAGACAAACTTTGAAAGACCATATCTGGCAGTTTCCATTAAGGATTTTTGGAGAAGATGGCATATTTCTCTTAGCAGCTGGTTAAGGGATTATGTGTATATTCCACTTGGAGGTAACCGTAAGGGGAAAATCCGAAGATATGTGAATCTGATGCTGACATTCCTTGTCAGCGGTATCTGGCACGGATCGGGCATGCAGTATATATTCTGGGGGCTGATGCAGGGCGGTTATCAGGTTGCCGGAGAAATTTTACTGCCAATCCGCAGAAAAGTGCGTGAAGGATTAAAAATCGATGAAAAATCCGGTTTTTACCTCTTATGGCAGAGAATCTGCACATTTGTACTGATCACGATTTCCTGGATAATTTTCCGTTCGGCAAATTTAAGAGCAGGACTTTCCATGATCAAACGCATTGTGACCGATTTTACGCCATGGGTATTTTTCGATGGTACCTTATATGAATTTGGTATTGAGGCGAGAAGTTTTCTTGCACTGATTCTTTGCATTGTGCTTTTGATGGTGATAGAACATTTTCAGGAAAAGAAAAATATCAGGGAGATGCTGGAGCGCCAGCACATCATTGTGCGCTGGAGCATCTATCTTGGGGCAATTGCGCTGGTTGCAGTGCTTGGTGTTTATGGACCGGGTTACAGTGCAACACAGTTTTTATATGGACAGTTTTAAGGTGAAAGATTTATGAAAAACAAGAAAATCGCAGTCAGAATTGCAGCCTTTCTTGGATGCGCAGCCTTGTTGCTTTACGGGCTGACCGTACTTTTGAAAGATAAACGCGTAACGTTTGACTATGATACAACAAGAAAAGTAGAAGGCTTTTATGCGGAAGAAAAGAATAGTCTGGATTTTGTATTTATTGGTTCCAGTCAGTTGTTTACTTCGGTGGTTCCGGCGGTGCTGTGGGAAGAATATGGAATCACTTCCTATGACTTTGGTGCCAATGAGCAGCCGATGTATTTGTCTTATTACTATATAAAAGAAGCGATAAAATATCAGAATCCGAAAGCAATCGTACTGGAAGTATCCTATTGTAACACACCGGAGTTTACGCATGAGGGGGTTCTGCATATCAATCTGGATGACCTTCGGATGGGTGCTGTGAAGCTGGAGGCGATTTACGACCTGATTCCGGCAGGAGAGCGCATGCCGTATATTTTTGAGCTTGCAAAATATCATGATACATGGACGACCCTTGATCAGGATTCGCTGGAATATCTTACAGCAGATAAGCATAACCCATACAAAGGATATACACCTTCTCAGGAGGGATTTGCAGATGGCGGCACATTTAACGAGGAGATTGCCCTGGTGACGGAAAAGGCAAAACTTGCAGACCTTTCTGTGGAGTATATGGAAAAAATCATTGCTCTTTGTAAAGAAGAGGGTGTTGAACTGGCATTTTTAAAGACGCCAAATGATCATATCCATAATCAGCCGGACTATAATGCTGTGGCGGACATTGCGGCAGAGCACGACATTCCATATCTGGATTTAAACCGTCAGATGGAAGGACAGCTTCATAACCACGTATTCCATGCAGAAAAAATCACAAAGCGTATTGGTGAATGGCTGCTGAGTCTTTATGATGTGGAAGATAAGCGGAATAATCCGGAATTTGTCCAGTGGCATGAGGATGCACAGTATTACTATAGATACAAAGATTTACTGGAATTACAGGCTGAGGAAGAATTTGACGACTATATTGAACGCCTGATTGGAAAAGACTATGTAGTATGTATGGCTGTGAATGAAGATGTTGGTGTCTGCCTGGAGCCGTACAGACAGCAGATGCTGGAAGAATTGGGAATTACAGTGGATCTTACACGGGCAGAGGGCGAGAGCTATCTGGCAGTGCTGGAAGGAGAAAAGATTCATGCAGAAGCAGTTGGAGAAGGTCCGGTAGCGTATGAAAACCGACTGTATGATCATAAAGTCTCCATGATCAGTCAGGGAGACAGAGCCGGATGCAGCGCAAGCATTCAGTTTGACGGTGTGGAATATGCCTTAAACGAAAAAGGGTTTAATATTGTTGTCTACGATCCAAAACTTGATATGATTTTGAGCAGCAGAAGCTTTGAAATTACGTATTAAAAAGAAACACTTATAAACAAAATGCACTTATGGAAAAAAATAGTTTCCATAAGTGCATTTTGTTGTGCTAAAGCGTCAAAAACTTAAAGTATCGACGCGAAATTTGTTGACAAATAAAAAAAAGGGGAGTAGAATCGGGTTTATCAATTTTCTTTTATGAATGAGGAGGAAAAGTACAATGAAAAAGTTTCTTAGTTTACTTCTTGCTATGACAATGGTAGCAGCTTGCTTAGTTGGTTGTGGCGGAAAAGAAGAAGCAGCTGAAGCTCCTGCAGCTACAGAAGAATCTGCAACAGCAGAAGAAGGAGCAACATTTGTTATCGGTGGTATCGGACCTATCACAGGCGGTGCTGCAATCTATGGACAGGGCGTTAAAAACGCAGCTGAAATCGCAGTTGAAGAAATCAACGCAGCAGGCGGTATCAATGGATGTCAGGTTACATTCATCTGGGGTGATGATGAACACGATGCTGAAAAAGCAGTGAATGCTTACAACAGCTTAAAAGACCAGGGTATGCAGATGCTCCTTGGTACAGTTACATCTACACCATGTATCGCAGTAGCAGACGAAGCAGCAGCAGACAACATGTTCTTATTAACACCATCAGGATCTGCAGTTGACTGTGTAGCTAACGACAACGCATTCCGCGTATGCTTCTCTGACCCTAACCAGGGTGCAGCTTCTGCACAGTACATTGGTGAAAATGGTCTTGCAACAAAAGTAGCAGTTATCTACGACAGCTCTGACGTTTACTCTTCAGGTATCTACGAAACATTCGCAGCTGAAGCTAAAAATCAGCCATTCGATATCGTAGTTGCTGAAGCTTTCACAGCAGATAACAAAACAGACTTCTCTGTACAGGTACAGAAAGCAAAAGATGCTGGTGCTGACTTAGTATTCTTACCAATTTACTACCAGGAAGCATCTTTGATCTTAAACGAAGCTGACAAACAGGCTTACGATGCAATGTTCTTCGGATGTGACGGTCTTGACGGTCTTCTTTCTGTAGAAGGCTTCGACACAGCTTTAGCAGAAGGCGTTATGTTATTAACACCATTCGTAGCTGACGAAGACAAAGAATTAACACAGAACTTCGTAGCTAAATACGAAGAACAGTTTGGTGGTATTCCAAACCAGTTCGCAGCTGATGCTTACGACGGAATCTACGCAATCAAAGCTGCTGCAGAAAAAGCTGGTCTTACACCAGACATGAGCATCTCTGATATGTGTGAAGCAATGAAAGTTGCTATGACAGAAATCACAATCGACGGCTTAACAGGTGAAGGTATCACATGGACAACTGAAGGTGAACCATCTAAAGCTCCAAAAGCTATGGTGATCAAAGACGGCGCTTACACAGCGATGTAAAAATCTGCTTGCAGATTTTTAACGAAAGAAATTCGTAGAATTTCTTGAGTCTAAGAAGAGGAAAAAAATTATCTAATAATTGAAAAAATGTTGAAAAATAAGGGATTGTCGCTTTGACAATCCCTTTTATATTTGCTATAATGGTGCGTAATTCTATGCTCGTCGAGAGAACGGGATAAATATTATTGAGGAAATATGAAAAAGAGGTGCTATTATGAGTTTTTTAGGTTACTTAATTAATGGTATCAGTCTTGGCAGTGTTTATGCGATTATCGCCCTTGGATATACCATGGTTTATGGTATTGCGAAAATGCTGAACTTTGCTCATGGTGATGTCATTATGGTTGGTGCTTTCGTGATTTATACAGCGATGTCATCACTTGGCCTTTCACCGATTCTTTCGGTAATTCTGGCTATGGTGCTTTGTACAATTCTCGGTATGACCATCGAAAAAATTGCTTACAGTCCACTGCGTAATGCGGGTTCACCATTGGCGGTATTGATTACGGCAATCGGTGTCAGCTACCTGCTTCAGAACCTTGGCCTTTTGATTTTTGGTGCTGATACAAAATCTTTCAAATCTATCGTAGATATGGAAGCTTTACAGTTTGCAGAAGGACGGCTGACTGTTTCCGGTGAAGCAGTTGTTACGATTATTGCAAGTGTGATCATTATGATCGCGCTGACTACTTTCGTAAAATATACAAAAGCAGGTCGTGCAATGGTTGCAGTTTCTGAAGACAGAGGTGCAGCTCAGTTAATGGGTATTAATGTAAATGGTACAATTTCCCTTACATTTGCAATTGGTTCTGCATTGGCAGCAGTTGCAGGTGCATTATTGTGTTCTTCATACCCATCCTTAAGCCCATATGTTGGCTCTATGCCAGGTATCAAAGCGTTCGTTGCGGCTGTATTTGGCGGCATTGGTTCTATTCCAGGTGCGATGCTTGGTGGTATTTTATTAGGAGTGATTGAAAACCTTTCTAAGGCTTACATATCTTCCCAGTTATCAGACGCAATCGTATTTGGTGTACTGATCGTTGTGTTACTTGTAAAACCTACCGGTATTCTCGGTAAAAATATTCAGGAGAAAGTGTAGGTGATCGGGATGAAGAAATTAAAATTAGACAAAAGTTTAAAAAGTTCATTGATCACTTATGGTATGGTCATTGTTGCTTACATCGTAATGCAGACACTGGTTATGACAGACAATATCTCCAGCTTAATGGAAGGTTTGTTAGTTCCATTATGTATTTATTCTATTATGGCAGTTTCCTTAAACTTAACAGTTGGTATTCTTGGTGAATTAAGTTTAGGGCATGCAGGCTTTATGTGTATCGGTGCATTCGCAGGTGCATTTTTCTCAAAATGCATGAACGGAGCAATGCCTGATTTACTTCGTTTCGTATGTGCGATTCTGATTGGTGCAGTAGTTGCCGCACTGTTTGGATTTTTAATTGGTATTCCGGTACTTCGATTAAAAGGGGACTACCTTGCAATCGTAACTCTGGGCTTTGGTGAAATTATTAAAAACCTTGTAAACGTATTCTATGTTGGACGTGATGCAAATGGTTTCCACTTCTCTATGAAGGATGCCATGTCTTTGAACCTTCTGGAAGATGGCGAAGTGATCATTAAAGGTGCGCAGGGTATTACAAAGACACCACAGGATTCTACATTTACAATTGGTGTGATCTTACTTTTGATCTCACTCTTTATTGTACTGAACTTTGTAAATTCCAGATCTGGTCGTGCGGTTATGGCGATTCGTGACAACCGCATTGCAGCAGAATCTGTAGGTATCAATATTACAAAATATAAACTAATGGCATTCAGTATTTCCGCAGCGTTAGCAGGTGTTGCAGGTGTTCTCTATGCTCACAACTTAACAACATTAACAGCACTTCCAAAGAACTTTGGTTACAACCAGTCCATCATGATCTTAATCTTTGTTGTACTTGGTGGAATCGGTAACATCAGAGGTTCTGTGATCGGTGCAGTTGTACTGACACTGCTTCCTGAAATGATGCGTTCACTTCAGGATTACCGTATGCTCCTCTACGCAGTTGTTCTCATTGGTGTAATGCTCTTTACATGGGCACCAAAGGCAAAAGAATTCCGTGAAAGATATTCTCTTAAGAGACTGATTGCGGCAAAAAAAGAAAAGAAAGGGGATAAATAATTATGGCAATGTTAGAAGTACAGGGCTTAGGTATCTCCTTTGGAGGCTTACGTGCCGTAGATAGATTTAATTTAAAGATTGAAAAAGGTCAGCTATATGGTCTGATCGGACCAAACGGTGCAGGAAAAACAACTGTATTTAACCTTTTGACAGGTGTTTATAAACCAAGCAATGGTCGTGTAACACTGGATGGTCAGAACATTACAGGTAAAAGTACGATCGAAATCAATCAGGCCGGAATCGCAAGAACATTCCAGAACATTCGTCTATTCCAGAAATTGACTGTTCTTGACAACGTAAAAGTCGGCCTTCATAATAACCACCCATATTCTACGATTGAAGGTATTTTACGTTTGCCAAAATACCGTAAAGTAGAAAAAGAAATGGATGAAAAGGCAATGGAACTGTTAAAGGTATTCGATCTTGACGGTTATGCAGATGTACTTGCATCAAATTTACCATATGGTAAACAGCGTAAACTGGAAATCGCCAGAGCTTTAGCAACGAATCCAAAGCTTCTGCTGCTTGATGAACCAGCTGCAGGTATGAACCCAAATGAAACACAGGAACTAATGGACACGATCCGTTTTGTAAGAGATCATTTTGATATGACAATCCTCTTGATCGAGCATGATATGAGACTTGTATCCGGTATCTGTGAAGAACTGACAGTACTTAACTTTGGTCAGGTTCTTTGCCAGGGCGCAACAAGCGATGTATTAAACGATCCTCAGGTAATCACAGCATATCTGGGAGAATAGGAGGAATATCGAAATGGCAATGTTAGAAGTAAAAGATCTGCAGGTTTATTATGGAATGATTCAGGCCATCAAAGGAATTTCCTTCGAAGTTAATCAGGGAGAAGTTATCGCGCTGATCGGAGCAAACGGTGCTGGTAAGACAACAATCTTACATACAATCACTGGTTTGATTGCACCAAAGGCTGGAAGCATTACATTTGAAGGCAAGGATTTGATCAAAACTCCTGCACATAAAATCGTATCTATGGGGATGGCACATGTACCGGAAGGTCGTCGTGTATTCTCAACTCTTTCTGTATATGAAAACCTGAAAATGGGTGCATATACAAGAAGCAGTAAAACAGAAATTGAAGAATCTCTGGAAAATGTTTACAAACGTTTCCCAAGACTGGAAGAAAGAAAGAATCAGATGGCTGGTACACTCTCCGGTGGTGAACAGCAGATGTTAGCCATGGGACGTGCGCTCATGAGCAAACCAAAGATTATCTTAATGGATGAACCATCCATGGGTCTTTCTCCAATTTTCGTAAATGAAATTTTTGATATTATTCAGGAAGTAAGTGCAAGCGGCACAACGGTTCTTCTGGTAGAACAGAATGCGAAAAAAGCACTTTCCATCGCTGATAGAGCATATGTATTAGAAACAGGTAATATTGCGTTGGAAGGCGATGCAAAAGTTCTGATGAATGATGATTCAATTAAAAAGGCATATTTAGGAGAATAAGGGGGAAGCAGTATGGAACATTTGGTTATTACAATCGCAAGACATTTCGGCAGCGGTGGTAGAACAGTTGGTATGATGCTTGCAAAAGAGCTTGGAATCAACTGCTATGACAGAGAAATTTTAAGAATGGCATCTGATGCCAGCGGGATCAATGAAACACTGTTTGAAAAAGCGGATGAAAGACTGAAAAGCAATCTTTTCAGAATCAGCAGTAAGGTATATAAAGGACAGCTGATTTCTCCTGATAAGTCTGATTTTGTTTCCAACGATAACCTTTTTAACTATCAGGCAAAAGTGATCAAAGAGCTTGCAGCAACAGAATCCTGCATCATTGTAGGGCGCGCTGCAGACTTCGTATTAAAAGATTTTCCGGACGTTACACGTATTTACGTATATGCAGATGAAAAATTCTGTCTGGAACGTTCCAAAGAATTCCTTGGTATGTTTGACGATGATAAGGAAGTTATGGAACATATTGAAAAAACTGACAAATTCCGTGGAGATTACTACAAATATTACACAGGCAAGAACTGGGATGATGCCAGAAACTATGACCTGTGCTTAAACAGTGGTGTTCTTGGATTTGAAAAAACAGTAGAAGAAATCAAAGCATACTTAAAAGTTCGTTTTGGTGAAAATGTTTTTGATAAGTTATGCTAATTGAACGACCAATGTTCAATTAGATTTCACAAGTGAAGAAAAGATACATAGAGCTCGCATTTTGCGGGCTCTTTTTCGAAATTAAAAGGAGATTTTGCGATGATTATTAAAAATGGTTTACTGATTGATCCTGTAAAGGAAGCAGAGTATGTGGCTGATATTAAAATCTCAGATGGTAAAATTGTAGAAATTGCAGAAGAGATCGTGGCAGCAGAGGGAGAAGAGGTGATTGATGCTTCTGGAAAATGTGTAGCACCGGGACTGATTGACGGACATGTACATTTCCGTGATCCGGGTCTGACTTATAAAGAAGATATTCATACGGGTGCCCTGGCTAGTGCTGCAGGTGGATTTACAACCGTGATCTGTATGGCAAATACAAAGCCTATCGTGGATGATGTGGAAACATTGAAGTACGTGCTGGATAAAGCGAAAGAGGAAAAAATCAATGTGCTTCAGGCAGGCGCAGTTTCTGTCGAATTTAAAGGCGAAGAAATGACAGATTTCGAAGCACTCCTTGCAAATGGTGCCACAGGACTGACAGATGACGGCATTCCATTAAAAGATGAAGGTTTTGTCAGAGCCGCAATGGAGAGAGCAAAAGCACTGGACGTTGTCTTAAGTTTCCATGAAGAAGATCCTGCATTTATTACCAATAACGGTGTAAATAGAGGGAAAGCAAGTGAATTCTACGGTATCGGAGGTTCGCCGGAGGAAGCGGAGATTTCTCTTGTAAAGAGAGATTGTGAACTTGCAAAGGAAATCGGAGCGAAGATCAATGTACAGCATATCAGTTCAGGAAAAGCGGTAGATCTTGTGCGTCAGGCAAAGGCAGCAGGAGCTTTCGTTTATTCTGAAGCGACACCTCATCATTTTACATTGACTGAAGAAGCATGTATCAAACACGGAACACTTGCGAAAATGAACCCGCCTCTCCGTACAGAAGAAGACCGTCTTGCAATTATTAAAGGTCTTCAGGACGGAACGATTGATATGATTGCGACAGACCATGCACCTCACAGTGTGGAAGAAAAAGCAAAATCCATTACAGAAGCACCAAGCGGAATCATCGGTCTTGAAACTTCGCTGGCACTTGGAATCACAAGTCTTGTAAAACCGGGATATTTAAGTCTCGTAGAATTGATTAAAAAAATGTCCCTGAACCCTGCCGTAATTTACGGACTGGATAAAGGAACATTAAATGTCGGCAAAGATGCCGATCTGGTAATCTTTGATACAGAAACCTGCTGGACACCGAAAAACTATTTTTCAAAAGCAACCAATACACCGTTTACGGGAATGGAATTATGCGGAAAAGTCTGCATGACCATTTGTGGTGGAGAGGTCGTATTTACGAATTCTCTTTCATAATTACAAGTTCAATCAATTTTTGACAGGCATCCTGCTTATCCGGAGGGAGTGAGAGGATGTCTGTTACCATTTTTGCCTGCTTTGCAGTCAGTGGAATGGTAATCCCGGCATCATTGACTGCACGATAAAGAGAACGTCTGGCACCGTAGTTTCTTGAATCCTCAATTTGTCTTGTATATTGATAGTCAATCAGCTGGTCAATGGTCTTTCCATAAAATTTTGCAATTTTACGTGTCATTTCAACATCAGGAGTTCGTTTATTGGTTTCATAATTTGAATACGCCTGACTGGTAATGTTCAGTGGTGCACTGACTTGCTTTTGTGTATAGCCATGAAATTCCCGAAGCTCTTTTAAAACCTCGCCAAAAGATAATTCATAATTTTCTGACATAAGCAAACTCCTTATTTTATTACGGCATATTATAAACGAATTGTTTCATTCTATGAGTGATATGCAACAAAATGAATTGAAAGAAAAATAAATGAAACAATCTGTTGAGTTTTCTTCGATTGACGTAAAGGGGGAATTGTTAGATAATAGGAAGGTAAAGGAGTTTACTATGGAAGAGATTAAGAAAAAGAAAAAACGAAAGAAACGCAGAAAAAGTGACCATTCCTTCTATATTATTCAGGGACTGCTCATTCTTGCGTTTATTGCAGTCATTGTACTGTTTATAAAAAGTGATTATGCCGGTGGAATTTTTTCACTGCGCCGGGAAGCCGTTGAAGCAGTTAGAAATTCGACGCTTGAAGATATTCAGGGACAACGCGTGGGAACCATTTACGATTCAACAGGCGGAGTCATTGCGGAATTAAAAAATGAAAGAAATATCCGGTATCTTACCTCGGAGGAAATTCCACAGACAGTCAAAGATGCATTTGTCAGCGTTGAAGATAAACGTTTTTATAAACACAAGGGGGTGGACTTTTTTGCCCTGACCCGTGCGGTTACAAAGCTGATCAACAAAGATGCCATTACGCAGGGCGGAAGTACCATTACCCAGCAGCTTGCCAGAAACGTGTTTTTGACTCACGAAGTGAGCTGGCAGAGAAAAGTAAAGGAAATGTTCATTGCATGGGAATTGGAGAAGATGTATTCCAAGGATGAGATTCTGGAATTCTATGTAAACAATATTTTCTATGCGAATAATTGCTATGGAATCGAGGCGGCAAGCCAGAAATATTTTGGAAAAACAATTTCTGAATGTTCTGTGTCTGAAGCTGCATTCCTTTGTGCGATTCCAAATAGCCCAAGCCGTTTTGACCCTTTGGATCATAAAGAAAATACATTAAATCGCCGAGATGTGATTTTGGAAGCAATGTATGAAAACGATAAGCTTTCCAAGGCAGAATATGAAGCAGCACTTGCAGAAACTATTACCGTGGACAGTCATAGTAAGACCTATGAACAGTCCTGGGTGAAATCTTATGCGATTCATTGTGTTGTAGAAGAGATGATGGCGGCAGATGGTTTTGAATTCCAGTATGATTTCGATCTGGTAACTGACAGGGAAGATTACGAAGAATTATATGATGCAGCATTTGCGGAATATCGAGAAAAACTGTACTTGTCAGGCTATCAGATTTATACATCCATTGACCCTGCCCATCAGACGGCACTTCAGAAGGCAATTGATGTGAAATTAGAAGAATATAATACAAAGAATACGAACGGAAGCTATGCGCTTCAATGTGCGGCGACCTGTATAGACAATGAAACCGGTCTTGTAACTGCAATGATCGGGGGCAGAAGTCAGGAAGATGTATCTTACGATTACAACAGAGCGTACCTTAGCTCCAGACCACCTGGAAGTGCGATCAAGCCACTGGTTGTTTACACACCGCTTCTGGAACGCGGCTATACAGCAAGTTCTATGGTAGAAGATAAAAAATATGCTGAAGGACCAAAGAATGCAAACAACAGTTATTCTGGCTCCGTTTCTCTTAGAACGGCTGTAGAAAAATCCATCAATACCGTAGCGTGGTCAAAATTCAATGAACTTGGCGCAGAAACTGCGATGCAGTATTTGCTCGAAATGGAATTTACAGATATTATGCCACAGGATTATACAGGCTCTTCTGCGCTTGGCGGATTTACCCGTGGGACAAGCACTTTAGAAATGAGCGGTGCTTATACAGCCATTGCAAATGGCGGAATTTATCGCAGTCCAAGCTGCATCGTGCGCGTAGAAGACTCTTATGGAAATGTTGTATTTGAGCATAAAGCAGAGGAAAAGCAGGTCTATACCGCAGCGGCAGCAGATGCCATGACTGATATTCTGCAGGGCGTTATGACAAATGGTACTGCAAAAGGTCAGGGACTGAAAAGTATGCCATCAGCAGGAAAGACCGGAACAACGAACGAAAATAAAGATGGCTGGTTTGCAGGCTATACACCATATTATACAACCAGTATCTGGGTGGGCTATGACAGCCCTCGCTGGCTCAAAGGTCTTACCGGAAGTGCATACCCAGCAGAAATCTGGCACAATTTTATGGAAGAGATCCATACAGGTCTGCCAGTGAAAAATTTTGGAGAATAAAATGAATAAGAAACAACAGGCTTTGGAAATTATTGAAAGACTGAAAAAGGAATATCCGGATGCAGACTGTACGCTGGACTATGATGATGCATGGAAGCTGCTTGTCAGTGTGCGTCTGGCAGCCCAGTGTACCGATGCCCGTGTCAATGTAGTTGTACAGGATTTATATGCGAAGTTTCCAACTATGGAAGCACTGGCAGCAGCAGAGGTGGATGAAATAGAAGAAATTGTTCGTCCCTGTGGATTGGGAAGAAGCAAAGCCAGAGATATCAGCCTGTGCATGAAAATGCTCATGGAAGAGTATGGCGGCAGGGTTCCGGATGATTTTGATGCACTGCTAAAGCTTCCCGGAGTAGGGCGTAAGAGTGCGAATCTGATCATGGGAGATGTGTTTGGAAAACCTGCAATCGTTACAGATACCCACTGCATTCGCCTGACGAATCGAATGGGTCTGGTGGATGGCATCAAGGATCCAAAAAAGGTAGAAATGGCGTTGTGGAAAATCATTCCACCGGAAGAGGGAAGTGATTTCTGCCATCGTCTGGTGTACCATGGAAGAGACGTATGCACAGCCAGAACCAAACCATATTGTGATAAATGCTGTCTGAAGGACATCTGTCCGAAAGTCAATGTAGAGTAAGTGGAAAACACAAGGATAAGTCGAGGTCAAGCGCAGCCTCGAGACGTTCCTTGTGTTTTTTTGCGTATTCTGCGTTGACTTTTTGTATTAAATTCATTAGAATTAGAAGTATAAAAGGGGGAAGTGTGTGCACTTTTCCAAAAAAAATTAAGGGGTGTTTACAATGTACTTAGAAGCTTACAAACGCTGGATGGAAGCAGAATTAGAAGATGCTGCATTAACAGCAGAATTACAGTCCATCGAAGGAAATGAAGAAGAAATTAAAGACCGTTTTGCAGTTGCGTTATCATTTGGTACAGCCGGATTACGTGGTGTATTAGGAGCTGGAACAAACCGTATGAATATCTACGTTGTTCGTCAGGCAACACAGGGTCTTGCAAACTGGGTTAAAACTCAGGGTGGCAATCAGTTAGTAGCAGTAAGCTATGACTCTCGTATCAACAGTGATGTGTTTGCAAAAGAAACTGCAAAAGTTTTAGCAGCAAACGGAATCAAAGTTCGTATTTATGATGCATTAATGCCAGT
>CAZYUZ010000017.1:0-18021 GCA_964650775.1 uncultured Lachnoclostridium sp.
CCTCTCCTTCACGGTCAGGGTCAGTTGCAAGATAGATCTTGTCTGCCTTTTTTGCTTCCTTACGGAGCTTTGCAAGAATATCCCCTTTTCCACGAATGGTAATGTACTTTGGTTCGAAATCATTTTCCGGACCAATGCCCATCTGACTCTTTGGGAGGTCTCTCACATGACCGTTGGATGCCATAACCTCATAATTGGAACCTAAAAATTTCTTGATTGTATTTACTTTCGTTGGTGATTCCACGATCACTAAATACTTTGCCATTAATTCTTCACCTTTAAAACAGATTTTACATATCTGTTTCGCCCTATCTCTTTTACCATACCCTGAAGCTGCAAAAGCATCACCGATTCTGTTACCATTGATAACGATAATTTTGTGGCTTTGCATAAATCCTCCAGGGATTTTGGTTGTAAACTTAGACAACTATACACCATATTTTCCCGCCTTGCAAGGACATTTTGCATAAATCTTTCTGAGTTGTCAGATTTCTTAACACTTTTCCCCATGATTTCTAACATTCTTTCAGGGGAAATTGCGATGCCTGCCCCCTGTGCAATCAGTTCATTGCACCCGCTGCTAAGCTCATCCTCCAGCCTTCCGGGAACCGCAAAAATATCTCTTCCCTGTTCTGCTGCAAAATCTGCTGTAATTAAGGAACCGCTCTTTTTCCTTGCTTCCACCACCAGAACAATGTCTGATAGGACACTGATCAGCCGGTTTCGCTTCGGAAACAAGCGTGACAGCGGCGGAGTGCCGCAGGCTTCTTCAGAGATGATTCCTCCACAGGCTTTCATCTTTTCATACAGTCCAATATGGGCACGGGGATAGCAGATATCTGCCCCACATGCCAGTACTGCAAAGGTCGCACCATTTGCCATCATTGCACCTTCATGGGCAGCGCCGTCAACGCCAAGCGCCAGCCCGCTGATGATCTGAACATCATTTGCCGCCAGCACTCTTGCAAAATAAGAGGAGGTAGCCCGTCCATAAGCACTGCACATTCTGGAACCAACAATGGCAACCGTCTTTTTCTCCGGGTTCGGCAGATTGCCTTTCACATAAATCCCTTCCGGACAATCAGAAAGTTCTAACAGCTTCTCCGGAAACTCACAATCCGTCCTGCTAATATAGCGTATGCCGTCTGGCAATTCTTTATTAATTATATTTTCCATTTTCATACCGCCCAGAATTTCCTGTCCACATTGCGATAACAGATTGCCTGCAAAATGTGACTGGTCTCAATATCCTTTTTACATTCCAAATCTGCTGCTGTCCTTGCTACTTTTAGAATTTTATGATACGAGCGGGCAGTCAGGTTCAGATTTTCGAACGCATCCTCTAATAACTTTTTTTGCGTCTTCCCTACACGGAAATATTCCTCCGCATCTGCACCCTTGACATCAGCGTTAACTCTGTAGCTGCTTCCTTTATAACGTTCTTTCTGCATTTCGTGAGCCCGTAAAACTTCCTCTCTCATCTGGGCTGAAGTTGTCCCTTCTCCTTTTCCGGTCAATTCCTCAAAGGCGATTCTTGGTGCCTCCACACACAGATCCATGCGGTCCAAAAATGGATTGCTGATCTTGTGAACGTAACGGGAAATCTCACCTATCGTACAATGACATTTATTCATATCCGGATAGTATCCACACCTGCAGGGGTTCATCGCCGCAATCAGCATGGTGTTTGCGGGAAACACATCATTCCCGCTGACTCTGGAAATCTGTACCACTTTATCCTCCAACGGCTGCCTTAAGGATTCCAGCACATTTCGCGGAATCTCCTGAATTTCATCCAAAAACATACATCCATGATTGCTTAAAGTAATTTCCCCCGGCATCGGTTTGCGCCCTCCACCCACCATGGCAGATACCGAAATCGTATGATGCGGTGCACGAAACGGGCGCTCCGTTATCAGTGCACGTCCTTCCGGAAGAAGTCCGCAGACACTGTAGATTTTTGTCACTTCCAGGCGCTCGTCCTCCGACATTGGCGGCAGAATTGTAGGGATTCGTCTTGCGACCATGGTTTTTCCTGACCCTGGCGGTCCAATCATCAGAAGATTTAATCTTCCCGCAGCGGCAAGCCTGGCTGCCTGTTTTACCGACTCCTGTCCACGAATCTGAGCAAAATCCGGTGGCTCTTCTTCCGAAGAATCTTCATATTTTAAATCACATTCGCTTTCTTTATATTCCCTGCTAAGAATGCAGTTCAATGCTTCTCTTAAATTTTCTACTCCGACACAGGAAATCCCTTTGATGATCTGTGCTTCTGTCACATTTTCTTTTGGAATCACACAGGCATGGCACCCTCGCTCCTTCGCAAGCTCCACCATAGGAAGGACTCCTCTGATTTTCTTAACTGCACCATCCAGCCCAAGTTCTCCCAAAAATAAAATATTTTCCACGGACTCTCTTGGAAACATCCCAAGGGCACACATCAGAGACACTGCAATGGCAAGGTCAAATCCTGTCCCTTCTTTTTTCGCATCTGCAGGAGACAGATTCACCGTAATCTTTTTCGGCGGAATGGAAATCCCTGTATTTTTCAGTGCAGTCCTTACCCTGTCTGCGGATTCTCTCACCGCAGATGCCAGATAACCTACCATAATCAGTCCAGGAAGACCATCTGATACGTCCGTCTCCACGAAAATGGGCACACCGGTAATACCTCTGACATCTGCAGATAATACACTGCTAAACATCTTATTCCTCTTTTCAATTTTTATCTTTTTGTGGAATTGTCTGATAGATTTATCAGTACTGGATTTTGGCTAATCTGATTGTAACAGATTTTGAATTCAAAAACAACTTCGAAGTTTTTCAATGGCTGTTTTTTCAATGCGGCTAATGTAGGACCGGGAGATTCCAAGCCGCTCTGCAACCTCTCTCTGGGTAAACTCTTTGCCGCCATAAAGCCCGTAGCGAAGTGCAATGACTTCTCTTTCCCGCTCTGTTAAAACTGTCGGTATCAGTTCATACACCTTTTTTGCATCATCTTTTGCAGTAACGATTTCAAATGCGTCCGGCTCCTGACTTTCGATGACATCCAAAAGGCTGATTTCATTTCCTTCCTTGTCTGTTCCAATGGGTTCATAATAAGAAACTTCTTTGGAAACTTTTTTGCGGGAACGAAAATGCATCAGCAATTCATTTTCAATACACCGGGCTGCATAGGTCGATAACCGTCCTTTTTCTGCATCCACGGTAGCAATTGCCTTGATCAGTCCAATGGTCCCAATGGAAATCAGCTCTTCCTGCTCATTTTCCGGGCATTGATATTTTTTCACCACATGAGCAACCAGCCTCATATTTCTTAAAATGAGTATTTCTCTAGCTGCTAGGTCTCCCTCACGGCTCTTTTTCATATAATAGATTTCTTCTTCTACGGATAAAGGTTTAGGAAAAGTATTCAAAAAAAGCACCTCAAAGGAGAGTTACTACAGTTTATGTAGCCGACTCCTTTCAGGTGCCTTTCCTAAATTGAAAATTAATCTTCTTTTCTTCTTAAAATGTCGTACTGATCCAGCTCCATACCAAGGTCAACGTACAATGTCTGCTTTGGATGTGGACAGCTTTCCATTGCATTGCCGTCTTCATCATAGATTGCTTTGACTGTCACTTCTACGTTTCTTCCGTCTGGTTTCATGACTTCGATCATCTCACCGACTGAGAATTTATTTCTCTGTTCTGTTTTGTACCAGCCCTGTTCGTTACGCTCGCCGACGATACCAAGATAGGTGTATTCCTTCACATAGGTATTGCTGTCGTAAATCTGAGTCTCTTCTGTTGGTTTTCCATAGAAGAAACCTGTTGTAAACTGACGGTAAGTACAGTTGGAAATCTGATCTAAATACCATGGCATGTTTTCCTGATATTTTTCCGGTGATTCCGCATAATCATCCAGCGCTTTGCGGTAAGTTCTTGCAACGGTTGCCACATAAAGAGCTGTTTTCATACGGCCTTCAATTTTCAGGGAATCGATTCCCGCATCGATCAGATCCGGAATGTGCTCGATCATGCACAGGTCTTTAGAGTTAAAAATGTAAGTGCCTCTTTCATTTTCATAGACCGGTAAATATTCTCCCGGACGAGACTCTTCCACCACTGCGTATTTCCATCGGCATGGATGGGTACATGCGCCCTGATTTGCATCTCTGCCTGTAAAATAGTTGCTAAGCAGGCAGCGTCCTGAGTAGGAAATGCACATTGCACCGTGGACGAATGTTTCGATTTCCATTTGATCAGAAATGTGTTCTCTGATTTCCTTGATCTCTTTGATAGAAAGCTCTCTGGCAGAAACAACACGTGTTGCACCAAGTCTTTCCCAGAAACGATAAGTTTCGTAGTTTGTATTATTTGCCTGCGTACTGATGTGTACATCGATTTCAGGGCAGATTTCTTTGGCGAGAGTAAACATTCCCGGGTCAGCGATGATCAGCCCATCCGGTTTCATCTCTTTTAACTCTTTAAAATATTCTCTTGCACCCTCTAAATCATAGTTATGAGCAAGAATATTTGCTGTTACATAGACTTTTACGCCATGTTCGTGAGCAAATTCAATTCCCTCTTTCATTTCCTCCGGGGAAAAGTTCTTTGCTTTTGCACGAAGTCCGAAAGCTTCACCGCCAATATAAACGGCATCCGCTCCAAACATGACAGCGATTTTTAAAACCTCCAGGCTGCTGGCAGGTATCAAAAGTTCTGTTTTTCTCATTTTTTTCTCCTGTCTATTTTTTGACACTTAAAGTGACACCATCTCCAAGCGGCAGCAGCGATGTGGTCAGCTGCTCATGATGGGTCAGCGTATATAAATATTCTCTCATTCTGCTGTGAATGGTTCGATTTCTTCTCTCAACTGCGAATCGGGACTGAATAATGTCTCCATCCTGCAGCACATTGTCCGAAAGCAGAATTCCCCCCGGGCTAAGCAGTCTTAAAATATCCGGCAGGAAATGAATATACTGGCCCTTGGCGGCATCCATAAAGATAAAATCATATGGTCCCTCCAACGTTTTCAAAAAGTCGGTGGCATCTCCCTCAAGCAGCGTAATCTGCTGCTCTTTTCCTGCACGTTTAAAATTCTCTTTTGCAATCGGAATACGCGGCTCATATTTTTCAATGGTCGTGATGTGGCAGTCCTCATCCACATGCTCGCTCATTAGCAATGCGGAAAATCCGATGGCAGTTCCAACTTCCAAAATTGCTTTTGGTCGTTTGATTTCTAAAATGACTTTTAAGAAATTCTGCATTTCCTTACGGATGATCGGCACATAAGTTGCCAGCGCTTCCTCTTCTATCTGGTTTACTAACGCACTATTGCCTACATCCAAAGAGTTGATGTAGGCAACCATTCTTTCATCTATAATCATGATCAGTCCTCATTTGTTTCAGACAAAATCTTAAACATTTCACTCGGAGTCATGGACGTATTCAGCTCATAAGATCCGGCTTTTACTGTATCTCCAAAATCAGCCATTCTCATCTGCAGTTTAAAAACACCTGCATCTTCAATGAGCCCGTTCTCTTCCAACACTTCAGCAAGCCTTCCTGCACTGACATCCTCCGGAATATTCACTTTTACAGTTCTTCCCGGCGCCTCCTCAAATGCTTCTTCACTAAAAACCGCATGAGTATATTTGTAAGTTATACGGCCTAAACTTATCAGCCCAAAACAGATCAGTATAAAAACCGCCACTTTTAAACAGATTGATCCAACCTGCAACACGGCCTTTCGTGTATTCATGCTCTTCCTCCTGATTTCGTCCTAGACCTCCATAATGATCGGGAGAATCATTGGACTTCTCTTCGTTTTTTTCCAGAGGTAATCATTTAAAGAATCTTTCACGACATTCTTTAATTTTCCCCAGTCGGAAATTCCTCTGTTTAAACAGCTGTACAGTGCTTCCTCAACCACCATCTTTGCTTCTTCGATCAGTGATTCGGACTCTCTGACATATACGAATCCACGGGATACGATATCCGGTCCCGCAAGAATCTGATTGCTGTATTTTTCCAGTGTAACTACAACAATTAAGATACCATCTTCTGACAGATGCTGTCTGTCACGGATAACGATGTTTCCTACGTCGCCAACACCAAGTCCATCTACATAGATTGCGCCTGTATGCACATGGTCCACAACTTTCGCTGACTCTTCATCAAGTTCCAGTACATCACCGGAAGACATGATGAAAATATCATCCTTTGCAATTCCAAGATCTTCTGCAATTCTTGCATTTGCCTGTAAATGTCTGTATTCTCCGTGTACCGGAATTGCGTATTTTGGCTTCACCAGAGAGTAGATTAATTTTAATTCTTCCTGGCAGGCATGACCTGATACATGAGTATCATGGCGCACAACCTCTGCTCCACGAATCGATAATTCGTTGATAACCTTGGATACCGCCTTTTCATTTCCAGGGATTGGAGTTGCAGAAATAATGACCACATCCCCTGGCATGATGTGCACTTTGCGGTGAGTACCTGATGCCATTCTGGAGAGTGCTGCCATCGCCTCACCCTGACTTCCTGTTGTAATCAGAACAGTCTTTTCATCAGGATAATTCTTCAACTGTTCAATATCGATCAAAGTGTTTTCAGGAATGGAAATATATCCTAATTCCTGTGCAATCGTAATGGTATTGACCATACTGCGACCTTCCACCACTACTTTTCTTCCACTCTTATATGCTGAGTTAATTACCTGCTGCACGCGGTCCACATTGGATGCAAACGTCGCAACAATGATTCTCTGGTTTGGATGTTCTGCAAAAATCGCATCAAAACGTTTTCCGACTTTCTTTTCAGAATGTGTAAATCCTTCGCGTTCTGCATTGGTGCTGTCTGACATCAGTGCCAGAACACCTTTTTTACCGATCTCTCCAAATCTCTGCAGGTCGATTGCTCCACCAAAGACCGGTGTATAGTCAACCTTAAAGTCCCCTGTATGAACTACGATTCCCGCCGGAGAATAGATTGCCAACGCGCAGGCATCTTCAATACTGTGATTTGTCTTAATGAATTCAATTCTGAACTGACCCAAATTAATCGACTGTCCGTGTTTTACGACTTTCTTCTTCACAACTTTTGTCATGTTGTGCTCTTTTAATTTGCTGTCAATCAGCCCCATGGTCAGTTTTGTGGCATAAATCGGCGCATTGATATCCTTAAATACATAAGGAATTGCTCCAATATGGTCTTCGTGACCATGTGTAAATACAAATCCTTTGACTTTTTCAATGTTTTCTTTTAAATAAGACACGTCTGGAATGACCAAATCGATTCCAAGCATATCTTCTGTCGGGAATGACAAACCGCAATCCACAACAACAATACTGTCTTCATATTCGAAGGCAGTAATATTCATTCCAATTGCTTCCAGTCCGCCAAGAGGAATGATTCGTAATTTTGAATTTTTTAGATTATTCAACTGTTACCTCCTAGTTTCGTTATATTTTTCCGCTCGTGTAAAAGGGCAGAAGCTGCCCAAAGATTACCGTTCGATGTCCACGTCATCCAGCATCTGTTCGAAAACGCCGAATACACTGTCAAGTTCATTTTCGTCCTCTACAATTGCATAAATTGCATCCGCATCCTCCGCTTCGGACAAATCCTTTAAGATCAGGCATTCTGCATCTCCTTCTTCAGAATCTGTAACTAATATATAATCAACCCCACCGATACGGGTTTCTTCCAAAACATAAAATTCTACTTCTTCATTTTCAGAAACAAATGTAATCTTTTCCATTATAATTTAAAACTCCTTGAATCCAAATAACCCTGCAAAATGTAAACTGCCGCGAGCATATCCACATATTTACTTCTGTCTTCTCTTCTAACTTTTCCTTCCATTAGCGTACGGTTCGCTTCTACCGTCGTTAATCGCTCATCCCACATGACAACGTCCAGACCTGTTCGCTTTTCCAGCATTTCTTTAAATGCAAGCGATTTTTCAGCCCTGTCTCCGATGGTATTGTTCATATTCTTTGGAAAGCCGAGCACGATGGACTCCACCTGATATTCTTTAATCAGCGCTTCGATGCGTGCTAAGGTCTGTCGCAATTTTGTTTCTTTTTCACGTCTGATGATTTCGATTCCCTGGGCAGTAATCCCCAAAGGGTCGCTAATGGCTACACCTACGGTCTTGGAACCGTAGTCTAAGCCCATAATTCTCATACAAAACTCCTGTAATCTTATTTTTCTACAGTCTCGATATAAACCTTTAACAGTTCTTCTACCAGTTCATCTCTTTCCACTTTAGAAATTAAACTTCTGGCATTTTTGTGGCTTGTAATATAAGTAGGATCACCTGACATAATATACCCAACGATCTGATTGACCGGATTGTATCCTTTTTCTGTCATTGCCTGATAAACAGTCTTTAAAATATCTCCTACCTGTAATTCCTGTTCTGCCGAAACTTTAAAACATTGTGTGTTATGAATTGTACTCATTTCATCCGCCCCCGTTGTCAAAACCGCCTAAAGGGCAGTCTTTGCATAATAAATAATTACTTTTACTATAATACAGATTTACATAAAATACAAGCTTTTCTAAGCGATACCCTTCGTTTCCTCTGTAAGATTTTTGTAAAAACCATACAAAAATGGTGTACAGGCAAAGGCTGTCAGAATATCTGATGCTGCCTGTGTCGTGACAACGCCCCACAATCCAAAAATCGCAGGAAGTATGAAAATCAGTGGAATAAAGAAGATTCCCTGACGCATGGATGACATGATGGTAGCTCTCCATGCCTTTCCCACTGACTGGAAAGTCATGTTCGCCACTGTACCAATCGGAACCAGCGGCATACTGATTGCCTGTGCACGCAAAGCCATGGTACCAATTTCAAGTACTGCCGGATCATCAGAAATAAAGATTTTCATCAACTGTGGTGCCGCAAAAAATAAAATCACTCCGGCACTGCTCATACCAATCGTTCCAACAACCATTGTAAACTTGATTGCTGATTTTACACGTTCTTTTTTGCCGGCTCCATAATTAAATCCTGCAACCGGCTGATATCCCTGCCCAAATCCGATCATGACTGAGAAGATCATCATAAACACTTTTGTCACGATTGCCATTGCCGCAACAGCTGCATCTCCATAAATTGCCGCCTGCTTGTTTAATAATATGGAAGCAATACTTGCAAGTCCCTGTCTTGAGAAGGATGGCAATCCATTTTTGACGATTTGAAAATAGGTTCCCGGATTCTTCGATAATCTTTGAATACCAAGTCTGGTCGTGGTCTTATGCATTACGAAATAAGACAACAAAATCAGAAAGCTGATCAGCTGGCTTAATGCCGTGGCTGCAGCAGCTCCGCCGATTCCCATATTGAATATAAAAATGAAGATCGGGTCCAATATCACGTTTAAAATGCCGCCTGCAGTAATCCCAATCATGGCAAATTTTGCATGTCCTTCAGAACGAAGAATATTATTCAATACAAAAGATGAAGACATAATCGGTGCCGCAAGAAGAATATATCTGGCATATTCTCTTGCATATGGCAAAATTGTCTCTGATGCACCTAAGATTCTCATCAGCTCATCGATCTTCCATTCCCCGATGACACTCATCAATACACACAAAAAAATGGCACTGTAAAATCCTGTAGCAGCTACTTCCTTTGCTTTTTCCTCATCTTTTGCCCCAAGCAGTCTGGAAATCCAGCTTCCACTGCCCATCCCAAAGGTAAATCCAATGGCCTGAATGATTGCCATGACCGAAAAAACGATACCAACTGCACCGGATGCACTGGTTCCAAGTCTGGATACGAAGAACGTATCCGCCATATTATAAACTGACGTTACCAGCATACTGATAATCGTTGGAATGGATAATGTTGCGATTAATTTTCCCACAGGAGTCTGTGTCATTTTCTGAAACTGCTGATTCTGTTCCATCCTATCAACCTCTTATTACTCTCCAAACAAAACCAAATCCTTTAAAATCCCCTTTGCTTTCACTGTTACAAACTGATTGGTCAGATTTTCATCCGTCTTTACTGCCACGCGGATATATTCTTTCGTATGACCTACAAAATAGGTTTCATCGCCAATGGTCATGGATTCTTCCATTAGTACTTCTAATTCTTTTCCAATATGTTTTTCTAAATATTTTACCGAATTGACTGCATGAAGTGCAAGCAGTTCATTGCTTCGCTTTGTCTTAATCTGGTCAGAGACCTGATTTTCCATTTTGGCAGCTCTCGTTCCCTTCCTAATAGAAAATTTAAACACATGTGTCTCAAAAAATTCAATTTTTTCTAAAAATTTCTTACATTCTGCAAATTCTTCTTCTGTTTCACCGGCAAACCCTACGATGACATCAGTTGTCAATGCCGGATCGTCAAAATATTTCCGTAATCTTACACACACATCATAGTATTCTTCTGCAGTATACTTTCTATTCATACGCTTCAGAGTTTCATCGCAGCCACTCTGTAAGGACAAATGGAAATGTGGGCAAAGCTTTGGCAGTTTTGCAATGGCTGATACGAATTCCTCGCTCATGATACGTGGTTCCAGAGAGCCGAGACGGATTCTTTCGATCCCGTCAATCTCATGAATCTTTTCGATCAGTGTCAGCAGATTTTCGTCTTCCAGATCAACACCATAAGAGCTCAAATGAATCCCCGTCAGAACCACTTCACGGTATCCGGCCTGTGCAAGTCTTACCACTTCCTCATATACATCCTGCAATTTACGGCTGCGCACTCTTCCCCTTGTGTAAGGAATAATGCAGTAGCTGCAGAACTGGTTGCATCCATCCTGCACTTTTACATAAGCTCTTGTATGTTCTGCTGTCTTTGTTAAATTTAATTCTTCATATTCTTTTGTGTGATTGATATCAATCACTGCTTCAGAACGCTGTCCTTCTTCGTAAGCCTCTAAAATTTCAACCAGATCTTTTTTACAGTTGTTTCCGATTACGATGTCGATCGCATCGTCCACTTTACCTCCACTGTACTTCTCACTCTCCACATAGCAGCCTGCTGCCACAACGATGGCATCCGGATTCATTTTCTTTGCTTTATGGAGCATCTGTCTTGATTTTCTGTCTGCAATATTGGTTACGGTACAAGTATTAATTATATAAATATCAGCCCCTGGCGCAAACGGGACGATTTCGTATCCTGCCTGCTCCAGCATCTGCTGCATGCTTTCTGTTTCATAAGCATTGACCTTGCATCCAAGGTTATGCAATGCTGCTTTTTTTGTCATGTTTTTCATTCCCTCCGTGACTTTCATTATTGACTTTTTGCCCCGTTATGTTAATATAGATTTGTATAATCTCATCTCATTTAGGAGGCAAATCATGAAAATGAAAACTGTTAAAATTTCATTAAATTCTATCGATAAAGTAAAATCTTTTGTTAATGAAATTACAAAATTTGATAATGACTTCGACTTAGTTTCCGGAAGATATGTTATCGATGCAAAATCCATTATGGGCATCTTCAGCCTGGATTTATCTAAACCAATCAACTTAAACATCCACGCTGATGAAAATATGGCTGTCATCCTGGAAGCCATCAAACCATACGTAATCGAATAAATTCAAAATCAATTTAATTTACGAACGCGGGAAATACGGCAAGTATCTCCCGCGTTTCTTTTATTCTACATAAATTGTTTCTACTGTTTCCATCGCTTCTTTGTAAAGTTCTGCAATCTTTTCTTCCAGATGTGTTTCTGAACGTTTGATGATATTGATATTTGGCTTTGTCACCGGATGTTTTGCCACGAAAATTGTACAACAGTCTTCATATGGTAAGATTGATGTTTCATAAGTATCAATCTTTTTCGCAATTGTTACAATGTCTTCCTTGTCAAATCCGATCAGCGGACGGAATACCGGCATAGTGCAAACTTCGTTTGTAGCCGCAAGACTCTGTACTGTCTGACTAGCTACCTGACCGATGCTTTCCCCTGTGATCAGTGCCATACTGCCATTTTTGTTTGCAAGATCTTCTGCGATTCTCATCATGTAACGACGCATGATGATTGTCAGTTCTTCATGCGGACACTGATCGTAAATGTAAAGCTGAATATCTGTAAAGTTTACGATATTTAAGCGGATTGGACCTGTGTATTTTGCAACTTTCTTTGCAAGGTCTACCACCTTCTGTTTTGCACGTTCGCTTGTGTATGGCGGTGCATGGAAATAAGTTGCATCAATGCGAACACCACGTTTTGCGATCATGTAACCAGCTACCGGGCTGTCGATACCGCCGGATAAAAGAAGCATTGCTCTTCCGTTTGTACCGATTGGCATACCGCCTGGTCCCGGAATGATTTCAGAATAAATGTAAACGTGCTTACGCACTTCAATCACCAGATTGATGTCCGGATGATGTACGTCAACCTTCATTTCCGGATAAGCGTCTAAGATTCTGCCGCCCATTTCAAGATTGATTTCTACAGAATCCAGTGGATATCCCTTGTTTGCACGACGTGCATTCACTTTAAATGTTTTGTTTTTGTCAGGATATACGTCATCCAGATATTTCAGTACCTGTGCAGATACATTTTCAAATTCTGTATCCTCAACAATGACAACAGGACAGATTCCTACGATACCGAATACGCGTTTTAATGCTGTAATTGTTTCTTCGTAATCATAGTATTCAGATTTCACGAACACATAGATACGTCCCATTTCTTTTGTAACTTCGAATTCACCCTCTACGTCTGTAAGGGCATTTCTCATGCTTTCTACCAGTGCATCTTCGAACATATAGCGGTTCTTGCCTTTAATAGCAATTTCAGCGTACTTGATCAAAAACGCTCTAAATATTGTTTTTTCCATTTTTTCTCTCCGTTCTATCTAAATTGTCATACCGTATCCGTATTAATGCCTTGCATAACGGCGAAGCATTGGGAGCAGTCCCTTCAATGTTTCGATACAGTAATCTATTTCTTCCTTAGTTGTATGAACACTGAAACTAAAGCGCAGCGTACTGTCCAAATGTTCTTTCGGTGCATCGATTGCTTTTAAAGTAGCACTCACTGCCGGTTTGTTGGATGAACATGCACTTCCTGCAGAGGCATAAATTTCTTTGTCTTCTAAAGAATGTAACAATACTTCACTTCGAACTCCCGGAAAGCTGACGCTCACCACATGCGGTGCCGAATCTTTTCCGGTCAGACCATTGATTGTTACATTGTCCAGTTCGGAAATCTTTTCAACAAAATATGCCTTCACTTCATATAAACGTTCGATTTTTGCTTCAAAATCTGTATAAATTTCTTTTGCGGCTTCTGCAAGTCCCACGATGCCCGGAACATTTTCTGTACCGGAACGAAGGTCTTTCTGCTGACCACCGCCAAAAAGAATCGGTTTGATCTTCACTTTGGAATCGCAGTACAAAAATCCAACACCTTTTGGTCCATGAATTTTATGACCACTGACGGAAAGCAGATCAATTCCCATTTTCTTTGGGTAAATGCGATATTTTCCATAGCCCTGAATGGCATCTACATGGAATAATGTCGCCTTATTATTTGCCTTTACAATTTTTGAAATCTCTTCGATTGGCTGAACTGCACCGATCTCATTATTGACATGCATGATTGATACAAGCATGGTATCCGGACGCAGTGCTTCTTTTAATTTATCGAGTTTTACAATCCCATTTTCATCCACTGGCAAGTAAGTTACTTCGTAGCCTTCCTCTTCCATATGCTTCATCACATTTCCAACGGATGGATGCTCGATTTTTGTTGTGATCAGGTGCTTTCCCATACGGTGGTTCGCTGCCGCACAGCCCATAATTGCCATGTTGTTGCTCTCTGTACCACCGGAAGTAAAAATCAGTTCCTTTTCCTGCACCTTTAATGTTTTCGCAATGATTTCTTTTGCTTCTTTAATATAATTTTCTGCCTCTACACCTTTATTATGCATTGCCGACGGGTTACCATAAGTGATGCTCATCATCTGAACAACCTTTTCTACGACCCCCGGCTCACACACGGTTGTGGCTGAATTATCTAAATATGCCTGCATATTTTTCCTCTTCTATGATCAATCACGATTTCTCGCTATGTTTATGACTCCTCTAACAAATACATGAGAATCGACAAAGTTGTCAGACCAGCAGTCTCTGTGCGAAGGATTCTTCTGCCTAAAGTGACTGGTTTTACGCCCAGCTCCTGCGCCTTTTCCACTTCTGACTCTTCAAAACCGCCTTCCGGACCAATGAAGATTCCCACACTCATGCCTGGTTTGATATTGCCCAAAATCTCACGGGTGCCTTCCATTCCTCTGGCACATTCATACGGAATGATATTTACATCCAATTCCTTTGCCATCTGAAGTGCTTCACCAAACGTTTTCACTTCTGAAATCTGTGGGATGAGCATTCTTCCGGACTGTTTTGCCGCACCTTCAGCAATGCTCTGCCAGCGTTTTAACTTGGAAGCTTCTTTTTTTGCATCCAGTTTCACAATGGCACGCTTTGTTGCCACCGGAATGATTTCATAGGCTCCAAGTTCCACAGCCTTCTGAATGATCAATTCCATTTTGTCAGATTTTGGAAGCCCCTGAAACAGGTAAATTTTTGAAGAAAGCTCGCTGGACCCTTCTTCCTTCCACAAAATCTTTGCAGTCACCTGCTGTTTATCAAGCACATCCACCTCACAGCGATAAAACATGCCGTTTTCATCCGCTGCTGTAAAGGCTTCTCCTGTTCTCATACGAAGTACATTTTTCATATGATTGACATCATCACCTACGATTGTCAGTTCATTTCCCGTAATCTGACCTGATGTTATAAAAAAATGGCTCATAGAATTACCCGTTTTTTCTTGCAGTTACAGAAACCCATTCGCCCTGGTAAGTTACTTCCAGAACTTCAAGCCCTGCTGCTTTCACTGCTTCTACTACTGTTTCTTCTTTGTCGTCGATGATACCGGAAGTAATATATAAACCGCCGACTTTCATCTGATTCACAATGACTGGAGTTAACGGCACCAGCACATCTGCCAGGATATTTGCAACTACAATGTCATATTTTTCATAGCCCACTCTGTCCTGGATTTCTTTATCATCAATTAAGTTCCCAAGCATAAAGTCAAACTGTTCCTTTGGAATTCCATTGACCTCTTTATTTTCCTCGATTGCGGAAACTGTACATGGGTCAAGATCTGTTCCTACTGCATGTTTTGCACCCAGTTTCAATGCAACGATAGAAAGAATACCGCTTCCGCTTCCTACGTCTAAAAGCTCTGTTTCAGATGTCACATACTTTTTCAGCTGACGGATACAAAGCTGCGTTGTTTCATGCATTCCTGTACCAAATGCAGTACCCGGATCGATCTGAATGAGAAGCTTTTCTTTGTCCTCTGGTTTTACTTCTTCCCATGATGGTTTGATGAGAATGTCATCTACATAGAACTGGTGGAAATACTGTTTCCAGTTGTTGATCCAGTCTTTATCTTCTGTTTCAGAAGCTACGATGGTTCCTTCTCCGATGTCCATCCATTCAGAAATTTCTTCTAAACCTTCGCGCACCCTGCGAAGCATTTCTTCCTGATCCATTTCCGGTTCTAAATAAAAGCTGATATAAGCAGTTCCATCATCTTCACCAACAATTGGCATAATATCTACGAACATCTGCGCCTTATCCTGTTCTGTCAAAGGCACCTTGTCTTCAATTTCAATTCCTTCTACGCCCACATCCATCATCATACTGCTGATGATATCTTCTGCTTCTGTGCGTGTTTTTAATGTATATTTATTCCATTTCATAAGATTGTCGCTCCTTTTAGGCACATTTTCACATACATAATTACTATACCATTTTTGTCAAGCAGTTGCAACATGAAAAGACCTCTCACGAATGAGAGGTCTGATTTCTATGTAACGATATTATATTTTACTGTAACCGTACGCGTTTACAATTGCATCCAATTTCTGCTTATTTCTACAGTATGGACAATCTTTCATCTTGTAAGTTCCATATCCAGGCACATCGTCTGCTGTGAAAATAGAGTTTACTTCGCGACCTCCTACATTTGGAGTTGCACTAAAGATTGCACTGATACCAGCAATGTTTCCGCCATAGTATTCGATACATTCCGCGCTCTGGAAGATTGTTCCGCCGGTAGAAGCAGATGCTACTAATAAAAGAACATTTTTCCCACGAATCATAAATTCGTTATTGTCACGGAATACCATCTGTCCGCCGGTTCCCATTTCAGGAGATACTACATAAATTGTCTTATGAGCATTCATGGACATGATACCATTTCTTGTCAGCTTATCAGCGAGATATGCCCCGATTACTTCGGTACCTTCCATACAAAGAATTGTATCAACAATCGTTGTGTTCACATATTTATCTGCAAGAATGTTTGCAGCTGCCATCGCTTCGCTTCTTCTTGATTTGATTGTAGAAAAATCAAAATATTTTGTAATGTGTGAATGCACAGTTGCAAAGTGCCCTTCATATACTTTTAATACTACATTCGAATCTAGTTTCGATGGATATTTTCTCAATGTGGTTTCAAATCCTGCCATAAGATTCTCCCTTCTGACGTTTCATATTTTTTGCACCTCAAGGGTGTCATTCATCCTATTTATTTAGGCTGATGAATTTTCTGTTCAAAGGAAGCTTTTACAATCTTTCTTCCTTCAATACGATCTTTGATATGTCCTAATGCTTTTAACTGCATTAAAACGTTACCAAGTACGGATCCTTCGATTGGACCTGCAACAACTGGTTTCTGGATTGCTTTTGCTGTTAATTCGCAAAGAAGCTGATCCTGAATACCGCCGCCTACCATGTTCAGGCAAGAGATTGTCTTACCAGAGATAACTTCAAGATTTCTAACTGTCTTTCCGTATTCCTGTGTCAGACCATTGTAGATTGCCATAGCGATTTCACCAAGACCTTCTGGTGTTCCCTGTCCGTGTTCTTCACAGTATGCGATAACTTCTTTCATCATGTTATATGGAGCTGTGAATCTTGGATCGTTAGGGTCAATGATGAAGTCCTGTCTCTTAGCTTCTCTGGAAGCTTTGATGATATCTGGGAATCCTACTTCATATTCGAATTCGCACCAGTTTCTACGAAGGTTCTGCATTACCCAAAGACCGTTGATGTTCTTTAAGAGACGAATCTTGCCTTCTACGCCACCTTCATTTGTATAGTTGTATTTGAATGCATCTTCTGTAAGGACTGGCTCGTCAACTTCCATACCAAGTAATGACCATGTACCACAGCTTAATGCTGCTGCATTTTCGTCTTCTAATGGACAGCCACAGAATGCAGATGCTGTATCGTGTTCACCAACAGCGATAACTTTTACGCCTGAAAGACCTGTTTCTTCAACAACTTCTGGGAGAAGATCGCCAACGATTGTTCCTGGCATTGTTAATGGCTGAAGTAAGTCTGCACGTACACCCATTCTTTCAAGATATTCATAGTCATAATCTCTCTTCTGTGCATCGAGAAGCTGACCTGTACTTGCGATTGTGTATTCACAGATTTTCTTACCTGTTAAGAAATAGATAAATAAGTCAGGCATGAAAAGCAATGTTTTTGCTTTTTCAAGAATTTCTGGTCTCATCATCTTGTCTGCCTGCATCTGGTATACAGTGTTGAAGTTCATGAACTGGATACCTGTTCTTGCATACTGTTCGTTTAATGGAACAAGTTTGTCAGATGCTTCGATCACACCGATCGTTCTGTCATCACGGTAGTTGATTGGATTACCGATTAAGTTGCCATCTGCATCTAATAAACCGTAGTCAACGCCCCATGTATCGATTGCTAAACTCTGAATTGGAAGATTTTTTGCAGCTGCTTTCTTTAAGCCCTGTTTTAATTCATGGAATAAACGGAATGTATCCCAGTAAAATACTTTGCCGATACGAACAGGATCGTTCGTAAAACGATGAAGTTCTTCTAATGTAATTTTGCCATCTTCTGTTTTGCTTAAGATCATACGTCCGCTTGATGCGCCAAAGTCGAATGCAAGATTGTAAATTGGATTGCTCATTTTT
>CAZYUZ010000018.1:0-17706 GCA_964650775.1 uncultured Lachnoclostridium sp.
ATGAAACAAAAGAAATTGCTCATGAAATCGTAAGATGCAACGCTCTTGACAGAGTTTACATCGCATTAGACTACTTTGATGCAGCAATCAACCGTGTATCTGCATGGGTAACAGGTTACAGAAGTATGCAGAAAGCATTATTAAATGCACTTTGCACACCAAGCGAAATGTTAAAAGAATTACAGGATACAAACCAGTTCTCAAGAAAGATGGTAGCTATGGAAGACTGTAAGATGCTTCCAATCGGTGCTGTATGGGCAGAATACTGCAGACAGTGCGGCGTTGTAGATGCAGGCTACTATGATGAAATCGAAGCGTACGAAAAAGAAGTTCTTTTAAAACGTGTTTAATTCATGATAAGTGAATTGGCAAGTTAGTTCATCTTGTTTAAATAAGTACTCTAAATGAATGAAATGAACAGGCACTCCATGATGAAAGTCATGGAGTGTTTTTTGTGCATAAAACTGGAAGTAAATCTGATATAAAAAGTTTATGAGCATTTTATGGAAAATTAAGAATTGATAAACTTATGCAACTTGTCAAAAAAATGTCAGAATGCTAAACTACATGCAGAGGTGATAGTGTTATGAAATTATATTTGATTCGTCACGGCGAAACAGATTGGAATACAGTAAAAAGATTACAGGGAGCGACAGACATTCCGTTAAATGAAAATGGCGAAGCGTTGGCAAAAGCGACTTGCGAAGGAATGAAGGATATTCATTTTGATATAATTTTTACAAGTCCTTTAAAACGTGCGTATCGCACTGCAGAACTGGTGCGTGGAAATCGTGATATCCCGATTATCACAGAGGAACGCATTCGTGAAATCTGCTTTGGAGATTATGAAGGTCTTGTGAGTAAATCCGAAGGCTACAGCATTCCGGATCCTGATTTTAAATTCTTTTTTACAAAAACTGATATGTATAAAACTCCGCCAAATGGAGAGCCGATCATATCGCTTTTGACACGTACCAATGAGTTTTTGGAAGATTTAAAGTCTAGGGCGGATTTACAGGATAAAATAATTCTTGTTTCCTCTCATGGAGCAGCAGTACGTGCATTGCTTAGCAATATTGAAAAATGTGATGTGGCACATTTTTGGGGAAATGGTGTCCATAAAAACTGTGGCGTATCCTGCGTGGAGTTGGTTAATGGGGAATATCAGATTCTCTGGGAGAATAAGATATATTATTAACATAACTTGATGAGGTGATAATTTGCGTTCAGAAGAAGGTTCTGTAAAGAACAGTATAGGAAGAGCTGTCTTTGTGTTTCTGGCAGTTCTGTCACAGGTGGTTTGGATTTTACTGTTGATTTTAAGACTAAATGAATATTCCACAGTGATTTCTCTAATTACCACGATTATTACGTTGGTTGTGGTACTTTGGATGTATAACACAAAAATGCCAATGGGGTTTAAATTACCGTGGATTATGTTGATTTTAGCATTTCCGGTATTAGGGATTGCTTTATATATTCTGTTGGGACGTTCTGGCATTACAAAAGGAATGCGACATAGAATAGAGAAGATTGACGAGAAGCTGAAACCATGGCTTGTTCAGGATGAGATGATTTTAGAAGATTTAAGAAAAACTGACCATTCTGCAGCAAATCAGATGAATTATATCAGTAATTATGCGAAATATCCTGTGTATTGCAATACAGATGTGGAGTTTTATGCAGATGCATCGGATGGATTTGAAGCACAACTTTTGGAACTGGAAAAGGCTGAAAAATTTATTTTTATCGAATACCATGCCATTGAGGATGCGATCAGCTTTGGAAGAATGAAGCGTATTTTGGCTGAAAAAGTGAAACAGGGTGTAGAGGTTAGAGTGCTTTATGATGATGTAGGCAGCATTGGCTTCATTGATTCTGTTTTTGTTAAGCGACTAGAAGCTCTTGGCATTAAATGCAGGGTATTTAATCCACTCGTTCCAGTCCTAAATATGATTATGAACAATCGTGATCATAGAAAGCTTACAGTTATTGACGGTAAAGTGGGATTTACAGGCGGTTATAACCTGGCGGATAAATATTTTAATCTGGAACATCCATATGGTCACTGGAAGGATACCGGAGTGAAGCTTACCGGTGATGCGGTCCGAAGCCTGACCGTCACATTTTTAGAACTTTGGTCGGCAATGTCCAAGGAAGAGATGGAGGATACCAGTCCGTTTTTTGCTGAAAACACCTATGAAGCATCTGAAAAGTGTCTGGTACAGCCATATGCTGACAGTCCTTTAGATGATGAGCTGGTGGGTGAAAATGTGTATATGAATATTGTCAAGATGGCGAAAGACTACGTTTACTTTACAACACCGTATCTGATTATCAGTGATGAGCTGCAAAGAGAGCTTACGATGGCAGTCAAACGAGGCGTGGATGTGCGAATCATTACACCGGGCATTCCTGATAAAAAAGCAGTGTTTGAAGTGACACGATCCAATTATGAGGCTTTGGTAAAAGCAGGTGTTCGAATTTATGAGTATACACCAGGTTTTATCCATGCAAAAGAATGCATCAGCGATGATAAGATTGCAGTTATTGGTACAATAAACCTTGACTACCGAAGCCTGTATCTGCATTTTGAAAATGGAGTGCTTTTATATGGTTGTAAAGCAATTCAGGATATGAAAGCAGACTATGAGGTAACTTTAGAGAAAAGTACAGAGGTAATGGAGGATTATAAGAAACTGCCTTCAGCGAGAATTGCAATTAAAAGAAGCATTTTAAGGTTATTTGCACCGTTGTTGTAAAAAATATATTGTATTGTGGATTCCACAGTAGATTATTTCACAGCTGAAAATTAGTCGGATATACTAATTTTCAGCTGTTTCTAGATTTAATAAAAATGTTTTTTTATAAATTCCACCAGCATATCCTGTCATACTGCCGTTTGTTCCGTCCTTCGAACCACAAGCCCGTTAAACCGCTTTCATCAGCAGCTAACAAAATATTGCCTAAAGGTGATTGGTAATAATTAACATATTTCATAAAAAACACTTTTTTTCCTTGCATATTACTATATTTGATGATACCTTATATAGTACAGGAAAACAAGAAAAAACACTACATATAGTTTGCTGACTTTGAGGGGGTACATATGATGGAAACAAATACAACCTGTCCGGAAATTATCAAAAAGCGTAATGGTTCACCAGTGTCATTTGACGTAACAAAGATCCGTGCAGCGATTCGAAAAGCGAATGATGCAGCGCAGGTAGAAGCCATTGCGCCATATCAGTTTGAAAAACTGGTTGAGGAAGTTATTAGAAAAATTCCTGAAGGACAGGTGCCAAATGTTGAACAGATTCAGGATTTAGTAGAAGAAACACTGATTGCTTATGGTTTTGCTAAAACTGCAAAAGCCTATATCTTGTATCGTGCGGAACACACAAAAGTACGTAAAACAGAAGCGGATCTTGTAAATATTTATCGTGAACTTACATTTACAAGTGCTGCAGATGCAGATATTAAACGTGAAAACGCAAACATTGATGCGGATACATCAATGGGAACTATGCTGAAATATGGTTCTGAGGGGGCAAACTATTTCGTAGATAACTATATCTTACCAAAGGATATTGCAGCAGCGCATATCAATGGTGATATTCACATTCATGATAAAGACTTCTATATGCTGACAGAAACATGCTGCCAGATTGATTTGATTAAATTATTTGAAGACGGATTCTCCACAGGTCATGGATTTATCCGTAAGCCAAAATCAATCGCAAGTTATGCTTCTTTAGCATGTATCGCAATTCAGGCAAACCAGAATGAAATGCACGGCGGTCAGTCTGTTCCAAACTTTGATTATGCCATGGCAGAGGGGGTTGCATGTACATTCCGTAAAGAATACTATGATGCGGTTCAGAGATATTTCTGGTTAGAATATGATTGTGAAAGCATTATTGGAGACGATTTCCGTCAGTCCTTAAAAGATGCAATGCCAGAACGTATTAATATGGCAAACATCGATGACTATGAAGAACATTTCGTAAAATGGTTTATGGAAGCCGGTGCACAGTGGCTTGGATTTGAACCAAAGGAAGAAGATGTTCGTAAATGCCATAAAATTTCCATCCGTATTGCAATGAAAGAAACAGACCTTGCAACTTATCAGGCAATGGAATCTTTGGTACATAACTTAAATACAATGAATTCTCGTGCGGGTGCACAGGTCCCATTTAGTTCTATTAATTACGGAACATGTACTTCACCAGAAGCACGTATGGCAATCAAAAACTTACTGAAAGTAACTGATATTGGTCTTGGAAATGGTGAAACAGCAATTTTCCCTGTTCAGATTTTCAAGGTAAAAGAAGGTATCAACTACAATCCGGGCGATCCAAACTACGATTTATTCCGTTTGGCAATCAAGGTGTCTGCAAAGCGTTTGTTCCCGAACTTTAGCTTTATCGATGCACCATTTAACCTTCAGTATTATAAAGAAGGCGATTACAATACAGAAGTTGCTTACATGGGATGCCGTACACGAGTTATGGGGAACCACCATGATAAGACAAAAGAAGTTACTTGCGGACGCGGTAACTTAAGCTTTACATCCATCAACCTTCCACGAATTGCGATTCAGGCAAAAGATATGGAACAGTTCTACAGTAAATTAGACAGACGTTTAGAACTTTGCTGTCGTCAGCTTCTTCACAGATTGGATATTCAGAAGAAGAAAACTGTGAAAAATTACCCATTCCTGATGGGTCAGGGAATCTGGATTGATTCTGAAAAACTTGGAATTAATGACAGCGTAGAAGAAGTATTAAAACATGGTACATTGAGTGTTGGCTTCATCGGACTTGCAGAAACACTGGTTGCTTTAACAGGAAAACACCATGGCGAAAGCGAAGAAAGCCGTCAGCTTGGTTATGAAATCATTACACATATGCGTGAGTTTATGGATAACAAATCTGAAGAAACAGGTTTGAACTTCACACTTCTTGCAACTCCTGCAGAAGGTTTATCAGGACGCTTTGTTCGTATGGATAAAAAACGTTTTGGTGAAATTCCAGGTGTTACAGATCGTGATTATTATACAAACTCATTCCATGTACCTGTATATTATGGAATCAGTGCATTTGATAAGATTAAGATTGAAGCACCATTCCATGCATTAACCAATGCAGGACATATCAGCTATGTAGAATTAGATGGTGACACAGCAAAGAATCCGGAAGCTTTTGAAGCGGTAATCAGATGTATGAAAGCTAGCGGTATTGGTTACGGGTCCGTGAACCACCCGGTAGACAGAGACCCGGTTTGCGGCTACACAGGTGTGATTGATGATGTTTGCCCACGCTGCGGACGTAGAGAAGGAGAATCCATTTCTCTTGAAAAATTAAACGAACTTCGTAAAAAATATCCGGATATTCCGGTTTACTTAGATGCAAACCGCTAACTGGCGTTAGTGGTTGCAAAAATCCATTAAATCAGGAGGAAAATAATATGGCAGGAAAAGTATTAGCAAGCAATGGCCAGGTTGGCGAAAATGTAAAATTTGACCGTATCCGTCGCATCACAGGATACTTAGTAGGAACAACAGATCGTTTTAACAATGCAAAACGCGCTGAGGAGAGAGATCGTGTTAAACACAGCTTATAATCAGAAGCTTCGCATTGCTGGGACAGTGAATGACTCCATCGTGGATGGACCAGGAATCCGATATACGATTTTTACGCAGGGATGTCCTCATCATTGTCCAGGCTGTCATAATCCTCAGACCCATGATTTCGAAGGTGGTCAGGATGCGGATGTGGAGAAAATTTTAGATGAAATTTTCAAAAATCCGATTCTTAGTGGAGTGACTTTTTCCGGTGGAGAACCTTTCTGTCAGGCAGAAGGGCTTGTACCGATTGCTGAGGCAATCAAGGAAAAGGGGAAACACCTGATGATTTATACGGGATATTTGCTGGAGCATCTTCAGAAGATGGAGAATCCGGGAGTACAAAGACTCTTGGAGCTTGCAGATGTCATCGTAGATGGACCATTTATACTGGCTGAAAAAAATCTGACATTATCTTTTCGTGGAAGCGAAAATCAGAGAGTCATTGATATGGTAAAAACCAGAAAAGCTGGAGAGGTTATGCTGTATCGAAGCGAGTATGAGGATTTATGGTAGCTTATAATTATTATATAGAATGACTTTTTAAAGAGCCTTGGAATTCCAAGGCTCTCTGTTTGTACAAATGCTGGTCTTTTGGAGCAATTTGCTGTCTTTGGCATCAATTAAATACTAAGGAGAGGTCGGAAATAACAGATATTGCAGATTGTCGAATCCTTCTGTGAACCTTGCGACTAAACGGAAAATATGCTATACTGTCAGAAATGCAGTAAAGAAGCGGCAAAGAAATAGTAAAGAAATTGAGGGGAGATTTTACATGAAGAAAAATGCCACATCCATCGTTTTTACAGGAGATATTGGATTTGACAGATATATGGACCGAAAATGGGAGGATGAACAGCTTTTATCAAAAGAAGTACTTGACTTTTTTCATAGTGCAGACCATGTTTGTGCCAGTGTAGAAGGTGCTTTGATTAATGCGGTTGATGACGGTTCCAGAGGAGTGTTCTTCCATAGCATGAATCCGGAAGCAACTCGTATGTATAAAAAAATTGGAGCAGATCTTTGGGCGATTGGTAATAATCATTCCATGGATGCAGGCGCAGAAGGTGTGATCAGTACCAGAAAAATTGCAGAAGAAATGGGATGTAAGGCATTTGGTGCTGGTTTAAACGAAGTGGAAGCGTCTGAACCTGTATTTTTGGACGAAGCAGGCGGTATTGGAATGTTTGGTGTTTCCTATATGGCAGAATGTATTCCTGCGACAGCAACGGAACCAGGAATTTTCCGTTGGGATGATCTGGATTACATTGAGAGACGAATCAAAGAAATTAAAGAAAAATGTCGCTGGTGTATTATCGTTTCTCATGGTGGAGAAGAGTTTACAAGCCTTCCAAGTCCTTATACACGTGACCGCTATCTGAAATTTCTGGAATTAGGAGCCGATGTGGTTGTTGGCGGTCATCCTCATGTGACAGAAAATTATGAGTTATTTGATAATGGAAAAGCGATTTTCTATTCACTTGGCAATTTCATCTTTGATACAGATTATCAAAGAGTACATTTATACACTGATGAAGGTGTTCTGCTGAAATTAAAATTTACAGAAGAAGCAATGGATTTTGAAGCAATTGGGACAAGAATTATTCGAGGAGAAGAACGTGTCGTAGAAGCTACATTACCAGACATCTTTACCAATGTTCCGGCAGAAGAATATGAATTATTGTCTCCGTTGGCTGCCAAAGCGTTTGTAATAGAAGATATGAGAAAAATGATCTATCTGGAACCGGAAAGATTTACAAATGCACCTCAGGAAGTTTGGGATGGTTATTTCTTTAGTGAAGAACCAGATGGATACTTTGAAGGGGCTCACATGGACTTTCATATCATTGTTCCATATTCTAAAAAAGCGGATGAAGAGCTGTGGAAGCAGAGTAAGCTTGAAAAAGTAAAAGAATATATTTTGCGACAGCTATGATTAAAGAAAACATCCAACCGGATGCTTTATACATTATATAAAAATAATTAGGGAGAATACTTATGGAGAAAAAATCTGTAATGAAAAATTATCGCTTCCTTGCTATTATGCTTGGAGCCATGATTGCCGGTTGTATTTTAGGATGGTTCGCGCCTGAAGTCGGCATGAAAATTAAACCTTTAGGTACTGTATTTATTAACATGATGTTCTGTGTAGTAGTACCACTGGTATTTGCATCTATTTCCAGTTCTATCGCAGGCATGAAGAGCCGTAGCCGTGCTGGAAAAATTATGGGAACAACAATTGCAACTTTCGTAATCACTGGTGCAATTGCTGCCATTATTATGTTTGTACTTATGAAACTTTTTCCACCAGTACTTACTGCATGGGAAACATTACCATCAGAAGAAATGGGTGAGTATGCATCCATATCGGACATGATTGTAAACTTTTTTACTGCTTCTGACTTCGTTGGTCTGTTGAGCCGTAAAGCAATGCTTCCATTAATCGTTTTTTCTATTTTATTCGGTTTTGCTACAAACCTTGCTGGCGGACCAGATGGAATTATTGCAAAAGGACTTTCTGCATTATCTGATGTAATGCTCAAATTTGTTCAGATTATTACTTATTATGCACCTGTTGCATTCTTTGCTATTTTTGCTGACCTTGTTGCAAATTATGGTAGTGCAATTACGGAATCCTATGCGCGAGCAATGATAGTATACTATCCTTTATGCTTTATCTATGTTGTTACTGCTTTTCCATTATTTGCCTGGTTTGGTGGCGGAAAACACGGAATCAAAACAATGTTCCAGCATATTGCAAAACCAGCAATTGTTTCTTTGGGTACATGTTCTTCCGTTGCAACAATTCCAACTAATGTAGAAGAATGTAAAGCAACAGGAATCAACAGCGATATTAGTGAAATGGTTATCCCTCTCGGTGCAACAATGCATATGGATGGTTCCTGTTTCTCTTGCGTACTTAAAATTGCATTTGTTCTTGGCGTATTTGGACAGCCATTAGAATGGAACCAGTTGCTTCCAATCGTTTTAGTGGCAGTTCTTTCTTCTGTTGGTATGTCTGGTGTTCCAGGTGGTGGATATATTGGTGAGTATATTATCTGTTCCATCTTCTTCCCAACACAGATTGAAGTTGCATTCCCAATTCTTGTTATGATTGGTAATCTTGTAGATCCACCTGCTACTATGATTAACGCTTCTGGAGACTATGTAGTAAGCTATATCGTATCAAGATTTGTGGACGGAAAAGATTGGCTTGATAAGGCAATTGCCAAAAAAAACGCTGAACAGAACGTATAAGCTAAATATTTACAACGAGAGGAAATACTTATGATTTGTGATAATATTACTGTCCAAAATGGAGTTTTATATTTTGCTGGTCAGAATACAGTAGAACTTGCCAAAGAATATGGAACGCCTTTATATCTTATGGATGAAGACAAGGTTCGCGAGAAATGCCGTATTTATAAGCAGGCATTTGAAAAGCATTTTGGACCTGGTTCAAAACCTCTTTATGCCTCCAAGGCAAACTGTTTCAAACGCATTTATGAAATTATGTCTGAAGAAGATATGGGTATCGATGTTGTATCATCTGGTGAAATTTATACTGCACTAAAAGCAGGCTACGACCTCTCTCAGGCATATTTCCATAGCAATAATAAAACAGATGCTGACATTGCTTACGCAATCGCAAATGGCATCGGATATTTTGTTGCCGATAATGTTGAAGAAGTAAAAGCAGTTGAAGCGGAAGCATCTAAAAAGGGAAAATGCCAAAAGCTTCTTCTTCGTCTTACACCTGGAATCGATCCTCATACTTATGAAGCAGTTGCAACTGGCAAAGTAGATTCAAAATTCGGTTCTGCAATCGAAACAGGACAGGCAGCAGAAATTGTTGAATTCACTTTAAAGCAGCCACATATCAATTTGGTTGGATTCCATTGCCATGTTGGTTCACAGGTATTTGCAGAAGATATTTTTGAACGTGCTGCTACTGTTATGCTTGAATTTATTGCAGAGATGAAAGAAAAATTCGGATATACAGCCTCTGTGTTAGATTTGGGTGGCGGATATGGTGTTCGCTATATTGATTCTGATCCTTATCTTGACATTGAAAAGAAAGTCGGTGAAGTTGCTGCATCTATCAGGGAAACCTGTGAGAGATTGAATTTAGAAATGCCAGAAATTCATATGGAACCAGGAAGAAGTATTGTAGCTGATGCAGGTATGACGTTATACACGGTTGGTACAGTAAAGAAGATTCCAGGATATAAAAACTATGTTTCAATTGATGGCGGTATGACAGATAATCCTAGATTCGCTTTGTATGGCTCTAACTATACTTGTTTTGTTGCGAATAGAATGAATGAAGAATTTGATTTCAATTGTTCTATCGTTGGTCGTTGTTGTGAATCTGGTGATATTATTCAGGAAAATGTAATGGTTCCTTCTACTGTCGGCAGAAATGACATCGTAGCCGTTTGTACAACTGGAGCTTATAACTATACGATGGCTTCCAACTACAACCGTATACCACGACCACCAATCGTGATGTTAAAAGAAGGAACAAGCTACATAGCTGTTAAAAGAGAATCTTTCGAAGATCTTTGTAGAAATGACATCTAATCGCAGTATCAATTGCTAATCTAATGTTAGAAGAAAGCATCCAATTGGATGCTTTCTCTATTTTTTCTGCTTCTTTCTTAAGGCGGTGTAGTCGTTTAATGACTGAATTGCCTGACCGGACATTGGAAGCAGTACAATCATATTGAATACTGTCATAAGTCCGATGCCAATATCCCCTAAATCCCATACAAATGTATAAGCTGCAAGTCCGCCAATGAACAGCATAATAATTGCAATTATTTTGTAAATTGTCTGTGATTTCCAATTATCTCCAAACAAATATGCAACGTTGGAACGTGCATAAAACAAAATTCCAATAAAAGTAGAAAAACTGAATAGCCAAAGTGTGATTGCAATAAAAATTACTCCTGCATTTCCGAAATGATAATGCATTGCAGTTTGTAAAAGATCCATACCGGAAAGACCTTCTAAAATTTCTGCTGGAGCCAAAAGCATGATCATGGCAGTACATGTACAAATCACAAGCGTATCGATAATAACACCAAATGCCTGGAAAAGTCCTGCTTTTGCAGGATGACTGACATCAGCTGCTGCGGCAGCACATGGACCGGAACCTGAACCGGCTTCATTTGAAAACAATCCTCGTTTTACACCATTCATAAGTGCAGCTCCAAATCCTCCGGCTGCTACCTGACGAAGACCAAATGCCTCCTGAAAGATACGTGAGAAAACTTCTGGAAGTAAGCTGATATTATTGATGATAACAAAAATTGTAATACCAAAGTAAAACGCTGCCATAACTGGTACAATGATATCCAGAACTTTTACAGTTGCATTTTTACGAAGCACGATGATCGCTGCAAGGATAACGAGTACCACCGTAGAAACGATAGGCGGAATATGAAATGCATTTAAAAAGGCTGAAGATACAGAGTTGCTGATTACCTGACTGACACCACACCAACAAAGAAGACCTGACAATGCAAAAAGAACAGCAACTATATGATAGCGTTTATTTCTTCCTTTATCAAAAAAGTTATGAATATAATAAGCTGGACCACCACGGAAACCATTATATAATGGATCTTTTTGTTTGTGTAATTGTGCAAGTGTTGCTTCCACAAATGCAGTAGAAGTACCAATCAATGCGGTTACCCACATCCAGAAGACTGCACCCGCTCCTCCGGCAGAGATAGCTGCTACAACACCGACTAAGTTACCCATGCCCACACGAGTTGCAGTAGATACGATCAATGCCTGAAAACCGGAAATAGCACCTTGCTGATTTTTTGTCTGCTTTTCAACGGAAACACGAATCATTTCCGGAAAAAGTCGAATTGGAAGGAATTTTGTTTTAAAAGTAAAATAGATTCCAGCAGGAATTAATAAAAGCACAAGCAACGAGATTCCCAGAGAGGAACCACCAGGTAATGGGATGGTAAAAAGATCTCCCCAAAGAAGATTGTATACCATGTAAATAAGCTTCATAAAAATAATACCTCTTGATTTTAATAACCAAAAGTATATAATACAAAAAAATATTTGTCGACAGATTTTTTAACGAATAATTGTCAATTATAAATTATACAATTAATTAATGCGGGTATACTTGGGTGTTTATTCTTTGACATGATTATGTGAGTATGTTATAATTTTAACATAAAAATATAGATAGGAGACAATAATTATGGGCGTAAATCGATTTGTCTTAAACGGTATTTCCTACCACGGTCACGGTGCAATTAACGAAATTCCAGGCATCGTAAAATCTAAAGGATTCCAGAAAGCATTTGTTGCTTCTGACCCTGATCTTGTAAAATTTGGCGTAACAGCAAAGGTTACTGACCTTCTTGAACAGAATGGCATTGCTTACGAACTTTACACAGACATTAAACCAAACCCAACAATTGAAAACGTACAGCACGGTGTAGATGCATACAAAGCATCAGGAGCTGACTTTATGATTACAATCGGCGGTGGTTCTTCTATGGACACTGGTAAAGGTATCGGTATCATCGTGAACAATCCTGAATATTATGATGTTCGTTCTCTGGAAGGCGTAGCGCCAACAAAGAACCGTACAGTATTTACAATCGCTGTTCCAACAACAGGTGGTACAGGTGCTGAATCTACAATTAACTACGTAATCACAGACGTTGAAAAGAAACGTAAATTTGTGTGCGTAGACCCTAACGATATTCCAGATGTTGCAGTAGTAGACCCAGATATGATGTCTTCTATGCCAAAAGGCTTAACAGCTTCTACTGGTATGGACGCTTTAACACATGCAATCGAAGGCTATACAACAGCTGGTGCTTGGTCACTGTCTGACTGCTTAAACTTAGAAGCAATCAAATTAATTGCTAAAAATCTCCGTGCAGCAGTAGAAAATGATCCAGACGGACGTGAAGGAATGGCGCTTGCTCAGTATGTAACAGCTATGGCATATTCTAATGTAGGTCTTGGTATTGCTCATTCTATGGCACATACACTTGGTGCTGTATATGACACACCACACGGTGTTGCTTGTGCAATGATGCTTCCAATCGTTATGGACTTCAATAAAGAATGTACAGGTGAAAAATATAAAGCAATCGCTGAAGCATTTGGCGTTGATACAACAGGTATGGACCAGGATGCTTATAGAAAAGCAGCAATCGATGCAGTACAGCAGTTATCAGTTGATGTTGGAATTCCTACAAAACTTGAAAAACTTGCAGAAGAAGATTTAGCATTCCTTTGCGAATCAGCTGCAGCAGATGCATGTGCACCAGGTAATCCAAAACCTGCTACAATCGCTGATTTTGAAGCAATGTTCCGTAAATTAATGTAATCTACATAAACTTTAAAATACGAAAGAGCATCCGAAAGGATGCTCTTTTTCGCGCCAATCATTTATTCGTTCATTTCACCACGCAGGTTTGTTTCCATGAGAAGTTTCACACGATTTGCATCATAACCACAGCTAAAAAGATAGTAGAGTTTTGCGATAGCGGCTTCTGTGGTCATATCACTGGCAGAGATTGCACCGGATTCCACTAAATCATTGCTGGTAGCGTAAGTACCGAGCGTTGTTCCACCACGCTGACATTGGGAAGTAACAGTAATGATGGTTCCGTTTTCCGCAGATTTGCGAATCCCATCTACCAATGCACGGTTGTTAGTTGGGATATTCCCACTTCCAAATGCTTCTAATACAACAGCCTTTAAATTGCTGTTGATCATACCTTCAAAAAGTTCGAACTGAAATCCCGGAAACAGCTTTAATACACCGATTGGAAAGCTTTGAAGCTCTGTAAAATGGAATGTTTTAGGGCGGCTTGGAAGTATCATAGCACTTTCGTTATAACAGATATCAATGCGAACCTCAGCAAGTGCAGGATAATCAGGTGAATCAAAGGCTTGCAATTCTTTGGATGCTATCTTAGTAGAACGGTTTGCACGAAGCAGCTTGCCGCCAAAGTATACACATACTTCTCGAATCACGCCGTCTCCTGCAATGATAATCGAATTGATCAGATTATCTCGTCCGTCGCTTCGAAGCTCACAAAGAGGAATCTGTGCACCTGTAAAAACAACAGGTTTATTTAATCCTTCCAGCATGAAAGAGAGGGCAGAAGCAGTATAAGACATGGTATCTGTACCGTGTAAAACAACAAAGCCATCATATTCTTCATATTTTTCTGCAATTGTACGCCCAATATTATTCCATTCATCAATAGCGATGTTGGATGAGTCCAAGAGAGGGTCAAATTCTACCACATCCCATGTCGGAAGTGCAGGACTTTTCATCTGGTGAATTTGATTCAATAATATATTAAAATAGTCCTTTTTTGGGGCATAACCGAATTCTGTTGGAACCATACCGATTGTGCCGCCTGTATATAAAATGCAAACTTTCTTATTTGAAGTCATAAGCTCCTCCGTAGAAATATAATCATTTAAAAGAAGTGTAACACATTTTTCTTGGAATGTCATTTAAGACATTAAGACAATTTTAAGGTTCCCTTCATTGATTTTGACAACTTGATATGTTATAGTATCTTTGGTGTTCTGTTGGACGCTTTATTTGTGATGCCAAAAACACCCAATACACTGATAAACAAGCATTAGAATGGAGTATTAGAATGAATCTTAACGAAACAAAAAGACAATATGAATTCATGGAAAAAGCCAAAAGCTATGTAAAGCAGCAGTCAGAAGAACTTGGCAGACCATTAACTTACTGTGTAACAACCTTTGGTTGTCAGATGAATGCCCGTGACAGCGAAAAGCTGACAGGTATTTTAGAAGAAATCGGTTATGTAGCAGCGCCTGACGAAAAAGCAGATTTTGTTATTTACAATACCTGTACAGTTCGTGAAAACGCGAACCTTCGTGTTTATGGAAGACTTGGTGTTCTCCATGGTTATAAAAAGAAAAATCCACATATGACGATCGCTCTTTGCGGCTGTATGATGCAGGAGCCGGATGTGGTTGAAAAATTAAAGAAAAGCTATCGTTTTGTAGATATTATTTTCGGAACTCATAACATTTTCAAGTTTGCAGAGTTGATTGTTCGTAAATTTGAAGAAAAAGACATGGTCATCGATATCTGGAAAGATACACAGGAAATCGTGGAAGATTTACCAATCGAACGTAAATATTCCTTCAAATCCGGTGTTAATATCATGTTTGGATGCAATAACTTCTGCAGCTACTGTATCGTTCCATATGTACGTGGACGTGAAAGAAGCCGTAATCCGGAAGATATTATTGCAGAAATCAAGAAACTTGTTGCAGATGGCGTTGTAGAAGTTATGCTTCTTGGACAGAACGTAAACTCTTACGGCAAGAACCTTGAAAATCCGATGACTTTCGCACAGTTATTACAGGAAATCGAAAAGATTGAAGGTTTAGAAAGAATTCGTTTCATGACTTCTCATCCAAAGGATTTATCAGACGAGCTCATTGAAGTCATGGCAAACTCCAAGAAGATTTGTAAACACCTTCATTTACCATTACAGTCAGGAAGCTCTGAAATCTTAAAGGTGATGAACCGCCGTTATGATAAGGAAAAATATCTTGCACTTGTTGAAAAGATTAAGAAAGCAATTCCAGATATTGGTCTGACAACAGACATTATTGTAGGTTTCCCTGGAGAAACAGAGGAAGATTTCCTTGAAACTATGGATGTTGTGAAAAAAGTGCGTTATGACAGCGCATTTACATTTATTTATTCCAAACGTACCGGTACACCAGCGGCAGCAATGGAAAATCAGGTGCCGGAGGATGTGGTAAAGGATCGTTTTGACAGATTGTTAAAAGAAGTGCAGAACATTTCGCAGGAAATGACAGCACGTTTTGAAGGCATGGTGGAAGAAGTTCTTGTAGAGGAAATCAACGACCATAATCCAGAGCTTGTGACTGGCCGTATGAGCAATAATCATCTGGTACATTTCCCGGGTGATGCATCTATGATTGGAAAGATTGTAAAAGTACATTTAGATGAATGTAAGGGATTCTACTATCTTGGAAGCGTAGTAGAAGATTAAACTTTGAAAGATAGGGTATCAATTTGATACGAAGAGGTTGGAGATAAATGGCACAGCAAAATCAGCTTAGTCCGATGATGCAAAAATATATGGAGACAAAGGCGGAGTACCCGGATTGTATTTTGTTTTACAGACTGGGTGACTTTTATGAGATGTTTTTTGAGGATGCAATCACAAGCTCCAGAGAGCTGGAATTGACGCTGACCGGAAAACAATGTGGTCTGGAAGAACGTGCGCCGATGTGTGGTGTTCCTCACCATGCGGTAGATACTTACTTGAACCGTCTTGTGTCCAAAGGCTATAAGGTTGCGATCTGTGAACAGGTAGAAGATCCGAAAACTGCCAAAGGTCTTGTGAAACGTGAAGTTACCCGTGTGGTAACTCCAGGGACAAATTTAAATGCCTGTGCGCTGGATGAAGGAAAGAACAATTACATTATGAGTGTTGTTTATCTTTCTGACCGCTACGGGCTTGCCATTGCAGATGTAACGACTGGTGATTTTTATACGACAGAAGTTGATTCTGACAGAAAACTGTTAGATGAAATCAGTAAATTTGCGCCATCAGAAATCGTATGTAATGAAGCATTTTATGTAAGTGGTGTAGACCTTGAGGATTTGCGCCATAGACTGAACATTGCCATCAGTTCACTGGAAAGCTGGTATTTTGATGATGAAATGTGCAAACGCACCCTTTCAGAGCATTTCCATGCAGCGACGATGGAAGGCCTCGGATTAAAAGATTATCCATGCGGTATTGTAAGTGCTGGTGCGCTCGTTAAATATCTTTTAGAAACACAGAAGACAGATCTTTCTCATATTTCCCATATTCAGTCCTATACCACGGGGAAATTTATGGTCATTGACAGCTCTACAAGAAGAAACTTAGAGCTTGTGGAAACGTTACGAGAGAAAAACAAACGCGGTTCGCTGCTATGGGTGCTTGATAAAACAAAGACTGCTATGGGAGCAAGAACTCTTCGAAGCTATATTGAGCAGCCGCTTATTGAAAAAGATGAGATTGTAGCACGTCAGGCAGCCATTCGTGAACTGAATCAAAATGCGATTTCCCGTGAGGAGATTCGTGAATATTTGAACCCGGTCTACGATTTGGAACGTCTCATCGGGCGTATCATTTATAAAACTGCAAATCCAAGGGATTTCATTGCATTTAAGTCTTCTTTATCAATGCTTCCATATATTAAGAGCCTGTTGCAGGATTTTAATAGTCCGTTGCTCGGTGAAATAGAAGATGAATTAGATCCACTAGAAGATTTATATACACTCATTGATGAAGCGATTATTGAGGAGCCACCTTTAGCTATTAAAGAAGGCGGCATCATCAAAGATGGTTATCGTGAGGATATTGATAAATACCGTCAGGCGAAGACGGAAGGAAAAAGCTGGCTTGCAGACCTTGAAGCAAAGGAAAAAGAAGCAACCGGTATTAAAAACTTAAAGATTCGCTACAATAAAGTATTTGGTTATTATCTGGAAGTTACCAATTCCTTTAAAGACATGGTTCCAGATTACTATATGAGAAAGCAGACACTGACCAATGCAGAGCGTTATATTACACCAGAGTTAAAAGAACTGGAAGATATGATTCTCGGCGCAGAGGAAAAACTGATTGCGTTAGAATACGATTTGTTCTGCGAAATCAGAGAACATATTGCAGGAGAGGTGCTGCGAATTCAGAAAACTGCCAAAGCTATTGCAAAACTGGATGTTTTTGCATCACTGGCACTGGTAGCTGAAAGAAATAATTATGTTTGTCCGAAGATTAATGAAAAAGGACTCCTTGACATTAAAAATGGTCGTCATCCGGTGGTTGAAAAGATGATGAACAACGATATGTTCATTGCAAATGATACGTATCTTGACCTTCATAAAAACAGAGTATCTATCATCACTGGTCCAAATATGGCTGGTAAGTCCACCTATATGCGTCAGACTGCACTCATTGTACTAATGGCTCAGATTGGCAGTTTTGTGCCGGCAA
>CAZYUZ010000019.1:0-17436 GCA_964650775.1 uncultured Lachnoclostridium sp.
GGTACCTGTGCTGCAAAATCATGATAAAGTTTTTTCGCTGTTTCAGTTTCAAGGAGAAAATCCTTGTCCATAAATGCTTTCATTGGTTTGTACCTCCACAAAATATTTAATCTAACGAATTAGATATACCCACTTTTATTCTAACATAAATTCTGTAAATGTGTTTAGAATTTTGGTGTGATTTTTTAATATTTAGCTTAAAATTTTCCTATCCTTATCTGGTATTTATAATCTGCTCAATTAAGTCCATATATTTCCCGCAATATCTTTCATAAAGAGGTTCCACTGCCTGCTGAAATTTCATTTTTTCGGAAGCTGGAAGATAAACGACCTCTGTCCCACCGGCAAGCGCAAGCTTTTCGGATTCTTTTTCCTGTTCCGTCCAAAGCTTTCTCTGGTAAACGGCAGATTCTTTGGCGCATTCCAGGATAATCTGCTGGTCTTCCGATGAAATTTTTTCCCATGTATGCTTGCTGCAGACCTGAATTTCCGGAATTCTCGAATGCTCATCAATGGTATAATATTCTGCCACTTCATAATGCTGCATGGTCTCATAGGATGGCCAGTTATTCTCAGCACCCTGCACTTCAGATTTTTCCAGAAGAGAATAGACCTCAGAATATGGCTGTTTGACCGGTTCTCCTCCCAGATATTTCACGATGTCCGCCATCAGATTCGATTCCTGCACACGGATTTTCATATCTTTGATATCCTCAAGCTTACGAATTGGCACATCTTTTGTATAAAAATTTCTGGCACCGGCATCATACCATGAGAGTCCGATCAAATCTGTTTCACTGATAACATCTAAAAAATGGTCTCCAATCTCTCCATCCAGCACCTTCCACATATGTTCTGAATTTCGGTATAAATATGGCATTTGAAGAACATTTAATTCTTTGATATCATCAGTCAGCTCTGAAAGGGATAATCTTGCAAAGTCCACACCGCCATATTTGAGCTGCTCAATAACTTCAGATTCCGCCCCACGTTCCCCACTGTGCTGAATGAGGATTTTAATTCTCCCTTCTGTTCTCTCTTCCACGAGCCGGGCAAAATACTGCCCGCCAAGAGTCGTCGGATAATCTGCCTCCTGATTTTCTGCATAAGAGAATACGAACTCAGGAACAACTTCCTGCGGTTTTGTTGCAATGATCGTTACGGTTGCGATGATGATCAGTAAAAAGATTAGTAGTAATCGCCTGGTCTTTATTTTCATTAGTCACCCTTCTTTGCGCTGTGCAGTACACGAAGACGGTATTCTGTCGGAGTGATACCCTCACTTCGTTTAAATACACGTGCAAAATAGTTGGAATCTCTATAGCCCACTTCTGCACTGACGTCCTTAATATTAATGGACATGTCTGCCAGAAGCGTCTTTGCCTTTTCCACACGGTATTCTGTCAGATAGACAAGAAAGCTCTTATCAAAGCATTGTTTAAAAATCTTACAGAAGTAAGCATCTGAATAGTTCATGGAACCCGCTACATCCTGCAATGAAATATCTTCTTTATAATGCTTTGCAATGAAATCACGGATGTTTTCTGCTACCGCATTCATCTTAATGTTTTCGTGATGGTTTTCCTGTAAATCAGCTTTTAGTACCGATTTTTTCTTTTCTGTCTTCTGTGTCAGATAAATTGCTTCTTCCAGATTGGTAGTCAGTTCTTCTTCTGAAACCGGTTTTAATAAGTATTCCAGCGCGTGAACACGAATCGCACGCTTTGCATAATCAAATTCATCAAAGGCTGTAATAAAGATGATCACCGCATCTTTATCCTCACTGCGAATCGCATCCGCTGCATCAAGACCGTTCACACCCGGCATCTCAATATCCAGCAATGCAATCTGACATTCTTTTTCTGTATAAAGCTTTATCGCTTCTCTCCCGTTAATTGCTTTTACGATTTCCACATTTTCAGGGAAATTTTTCTTAATCATTCGTTCGATGATGGTTCTTTCAATCGGTTCATCATCAGCAATCAGTATTCTTACCATTTGCACCCACCTATCCTTTAATTATTTTGATTCCACATGTAAGCATTTTGGAATCTGTAATTTTATTAAAGTACCCTTATTTTCCCTGCTGTATATCGTAAATTGTCCATCTGGATACATTATTTTAAATCTTCGGTAGACATTGCCCACACCAATGCTGTCACGACTCACATTGCCTTCCTCCAATTTACGTTTTAATTTATTTAGTTTTTCTTCCGTCATTCCCACACCGGTATCGTGAACAGTAATAAAGGTTTCTTCACCTTTCTCCCAGACTCTGATGTAGATTTTTCCTCCCTCTTCCTTTGGAGCAAGACCGTGTATAATCGCATTTTCTACCAGTGGCTGGAAAGTGAAGGTCGGAATAATGGCACCACTTTCTTCCACGGCACAGTCAATCTTGAATTTTAAACGCTCTCCAAATCGCATCTGCTGAATATACATATAGTCTCTTACAACATTCAGTTCCTGCCATAACACTGCTTCTGAACTGGAATTTTTCAGATTGTAACGGAAAAGGTTGCTCAGTGCCATGATCATCTTCTCTGTTGTCTCCGCACTCTCCAGCATCGCCATACCACCGATGACATTTAAAGTATTGAAGAGGAAATGCGGATTTACCTGATTGACCAGTACTTCTAATTTCATGGTCTCCAGTCTTCGTTCCGCCTCCAGCTTCTGTAATTCCTCCTCGTGGAAAAGGTCCATGGCTCTTCGGCTCTCTTCCAACGCACGGATGTATTCTCCGGTGGCAAATTTCATTTTGTTAAAGGCATGGGTCAGTTCCCCTACCTCATCATTATTTTCAATCGGTACATCTTCAATAAAGAAATCATTGTTTGCAATCCGCTTTGCATAATCCGCCAGCTTTAAAATCGGATTTACAATTGTACGATTCATGATCGTACTAAGCTCCATCATAACCAGAATAATAAAAATCGCAACAATGGCCATAATTGCAGGAATACAAATCATGACAGGCATTTTGGCACGATACTGTGAACTCCCTGCTGCCAGCGTATCGCTCATAAGCTCTGCTGCGTATCCTCTAAGATAGTCCTGAATGTCATAAACCACATAAAGCTGATCCACGTATTGAACAGTCCCCTGAGGCACCTCAAACATTGCATCACGCTTTTCAACATACACCTCGTAGCAGCTTTTTACGGACCATGTTTTTGAGTATCTATCTTCTCCAATCTGACGATAATTGAATGGAAGTTCCCTGATAGATTTTTCTGTTTCCTGCATGGCAAGCTTTAAAAGCTGCTCATTCTCTGCAGTACGGGATTTCATAAACTGCTCGAACAGCTTCGTTTCATTTTCAATCGCCTGAACAAAAGCACTGCTCTTAGAGCTTTCACTTAAAATATTGTTAAAATCTCCCAGCGAAAAGGATGCCACCCAGATATTGAACAACACCGAAAGAAAAATACATAAAAAGACCGTAAGCATATAAAATCCGATTTTCTGACGGATGGTATATTTCTGCCAGTTTTGTTCGATTTTTGTTAACTGAATCGGTCTTGGTTTTTTCATAAACTAGTCTTCCTAAATAAATTGAACTTCTTTTATTTTACCTAAAAATCAGGCTTTTTTCAACTTTTTCGCACAGAAGTTCACAAACAATTCTGCCCAAAAACTAAGCAGAATTCCCATAACAACACCTGCTATCACGTCTGTTGGATAATGCACTCCCACATAGAGTCTTGACAGACCGATGAGACCCGCTAAGATTACCGCCGGTACTCCCACTTTTTTCGGCAGATGACTGTAAAATACCCCTGCTGCCGCAAAGGAGCTGGACGTATGACCAGATGGGAAAGAAAATTCTGATGGTGTCGGAATCAGAATCTTAAGATCCGTAAATGTCGTATATGGTCTTGGTCTCTGTACAATATTTTTCAAAATATGATTATTAATAATTAATGAGCCTAACAGAGCCACAGCACTCATAATACCAACTTTTCTTGTCTTTTTCGGAATCAGGAGAAGCACTGTCGCTGCAATCCAAATCATTCCTCCATTTCCCAATGTTGTAATAAAAATCATAATATTGTCTAAAATCGGAGTTCTTACGTACTCCTGAATCATCAGAAGAAGACCTCCATCAATATTTATTAAAGTTTCAAGCATGTCTCCGACCTCCTCGCATTTTTTACTATATCTTAATTATACAAAAAGTCGCCCCAAAGAACAAGAGTCCTCACAGGAATCACCTGTGAGGACTCTTTCTTCATAATATATGAAATATCTGTTATTTTACGCTTCTTCATACATTGCTTTGAATTCTTCTACGATTGCCACGCCTGCGCTTGTCCCAAGTCTGCTCGCACCTGCTTCAATCATTGCAAGAGCTGTCTTTGCATCACGAATACCGCCGGCTGCTTTGATCAGAATTTCATCGCCAACACATTCTTTCATTAATTTTACATCTTCTACTGTAGCACCGCCTGTGCCAAAACCTGTAGATGTTTTAATAAAGGTCGGTTTTACTTTTAATGCAATTTCACAAAGCTTTCTCTTTTCGTCATCTGTCAAGAAGCAGTTTTCGAAAATAACTTTGCTTGTAATTCCTTTTTCGTTACATGCAGCAACAATCTGACGCATTTCCTCTTCAATGTAATCCCAGTTTCCACTTTTCAGTTCCACAAGGTTTACAACATAGTCCACTTCACCGGCACCTTTTTCGATGACGTCTTTTGTTTCAAACACTTTTGTTTCAATTGTGCACTGTCCTAATGGAAAGCTGACTGCTGCGTCACAGAGAACATCGCTTCCTTCCAATACTTTTTTGCAGAATGGAACCGGAGCATTGTTGATTGCAACTGTTTTAAAGTTATATTTTGCTGCGACTTTGCAGTGGTTACGAAGATCGTCTAAGGTACAGTATTGTTTTAATAATGTCTGGTCAATCATTTTTGCAAGTTTTTCAGGTGTTAATGTTTTGATGTCCATGCCTTTTTTCCTCCGTTTAGCAAAAAATACTTTCTTTCGTTTCATTATATATGTGGAAATATTTTTTTGCAATAAAATTTGTAATAACAAATTTTGAATATCAATTTTGAAACACGTTTTCTATGCAGGATAGAATCTTCATAAACTCTTAAGATTCGTCGTATTTTCGTCAATACTCTTATATGATAAAATATCCTTAATCATATAAGAAAGGGGGACTTTATTTTGCGAATTCTTGTAGTAGAAGATACAAAAGATATGAATTTACTGATCGTAAAAGCCTTAAAGAAAGCAGGCTACAGTGTGGATGGCTGCTTTGACGGTGAGGAAGCCAAACTTCATCTGCTTGGCGCTGAATATGATGCCATCCTATTGGATATTATGATGCCAAAATTAGATGGTTATGGGCTGTTAAAGCAAATTCGAGAAAAAGGTATGGATACCCCGGTATTATTTTTAACTGCAAAGGATGCTGTCTCTGACCGTGTCAAAGGGCTCGATCTGGGAGCAGATGATTACCTTGTAAAACCTTTCGATTTTGATGAACTGCTGGCACGAATCCGCGTGATGACAAGGAAACGCTCCGGCAACAGAAGCAATGTATTTTCGTATGCTGATCTGACTGTCGATACGCAGAAAAGAACCGTATTTCGCGCTGGCAAAGAAATTTCTCTGATTCCAAAGGAATTCACCATTTTAGAACACCTCATTCGCAATCAGGGTGTCGTACTCTCCCGCGAACAGTTGGAAAACCGCATCTGGAATTATGAATACTCTGGAAATTCTAACAATATCGACGTCTATATGAGCCGTTTACGAAAGAAAATAGATGGAGACCGCTCCGTGAAACTGATTCATACAATCCGCGGTGTCGGCTGGGTTCTGCGTTCAGAGGACCGAACGGTTTCTTAAATGGAGGACAGCTTATGAAAAACAGATCTGTAAAAACCAAAATTACAATTCTGCTGACACTTCTGATGGCAACGCTTGCCTTATTACTGCTGATCTTTATGCTTTTTATCAGCAGCTCCGTGGCAACTCAGACTGTAAAACAGCAATTAACTGATACAGTTCGCTCAAACCTCTCCTACGTAGAGGTCACAGACCTCAAACCGAATATTCAGGATGGATTTTCTTTCTACCATAATGGAATTTCCACTTTGATCTACAGCCAGAATGAATCCTTGTTAGCCGGTCAGATTCCTGTATCGTTTCGGGCAGAGGTTCCTTTTGAAAATGGTACGATCCGGACTGTAGATTCTGATGACAGTAAATATCTTGTATTGGATCTTTGGCTGGCCTCCGATTGGAACAATGGTGTATGGCTTCGCGGTTTAGTGGAGGCGCCAAACAGTGAAGCGCTTACTCGTAACCTTTTGTTAATTGCACTCATTGCTCTGCCAGTATTTATTTTGCTTGCCGGACTTGGGAGCTACCATATCACCAGACGTACTTTTAGACCTTTAGAGCATATTACTGCTACCGCTGAAGCAATCAATGATGCAAAAGACCTTTCCGGTCGTATCAACCTGCCGTCTGGCAAAGACGAATTTTCCAGACTGGCTGCTGATTTTGACCTGATGTTTGAGCGTCTGGAGCGTTCCTTTGAAGCAGAAAAACAGTTTACTGCGGATGCCTCTCACGAGCTTCGCACACCGATTTCCATTATCAAAGGTGCCTGCGAATATGCCGAGAAATATGACGAAACACCGGAAGATCATGCTGAAACCATCTCTATGATTCACAGACAGGCAAATAAAATGTCCCTATTAGTTTCACAGCTTTTGAGCATGACCCGTATGGAACAGGGAACCGAAAACGCAAAAATGGAGCGAATCGATTTAGGTGAATTCGTACACACTATATGCAGGGAGCAGCTTTGGGATGATGACCGCTTAACATTGGACGCTTCTTCCCAGATTTTTGTACAGGCAAATTATGAACTTCTTGGACGGCTTGTTCGCAATCTTGTGGAAAATGCCTTCAAATACAGCAGTGAAAATGGACATGTATGGCTGACTGTTATTTCTAACGAAACGGAAGCGCTCCTTGCGGTACGCGATAACGGAATCGGCATTTCTCCAGATGTTCAGGAAAAAATATGGCAGAGATTCTATCAGGTGGATTCATCAAGAAGCAATGATGATAGCAGCGGGCTTGGACTTTCTATGGTAAAACAGATTGCCGAGCTTCATGGCGGATATATGTCTCTGGAAAGCGAACCTGGAAAGGGAAGTACTTTTTCGCTTCATTTGCCACTTTACAAAATCTAAAAATTTTTTTATTCTCTTTCAAAATTTCATGTACGTTTCATGTTGGACGCTTAAGATACAATCAAAGATAAGAAACAACATGAAAGGAGATACACATTATGAAAAAAAGAACAACTATTTTAACCACTCTTACACTCACAGGATTACTCCTTGCAGGATGCGCGGCATCTTCGACACAGGTTAGCAGAAATGATTTAGAAGCTGCAAAAGCAGTACCAGCAGTATCTGAAAAAGCATCTGAAGTTCCAGTTGAAGAACGCACATTAAAACTTGAAGAAACAGTTCCTGCTTCCGACACAACTTCTGCCAAACCTGATAACACAACCCAAATTTCAGAAGCTGAAGCAAAAAAAATCGCATTGGCACAAGTGCCTGGAGCAAAAGAAAGTGATATTCGCGAATTCGAAATCGACTATGATGATGGCAGACTGGAATACGAAGGAAGTATCTATTATAATGAAATGGAATATGAATTCGAAATTGATGGATACAGCGGAGCAATCCGAAGCTGGGAAGTAGAATCCATTTATGATTAGTCCATCGAACAAACTTGCAAAAGTGCCTCATAAGAGGCACTTTTTTACTGCACAATTCACTCTGTTGTTAGTTTAACAACCACAATTTCTGGTGGGTTATTAAATCGTATTGGAATAATACTGTTTCCGATTCCGCGGCTGACAATCATGTGCGTATCATTTTCCACAAACATTCCTGAATCATACTTCGGAAATAATCCCTGATTCGGTGCCACAAGGCCGCCTATAAATGGAAGCCTAAACTGGCCGCCATGAGCATGACCTGTCAGAACTAAATCTAGCTTTGCCTCTGTATAAATATCAAATAGTTCCGGTCTGTGAGACAAAAGCAAGGCAAATTCTTCTGTATACTCAAATTCGGCAATTGCTTCTTTTGTCAAAGTTTCCTTTGCATAGGCTTCTGCTGCATCATAAAAATCGGAATCCTCCACACCCATGCAAATTAGTTTTGCATCTTTATAGGCAATCGTTTCCTGTTTTCCCTCAATCAGATGAACTCCTGCTTCTTCCATGCGCTGACACAGTTCCTTGTATTCCTCATAAGCCCATCTTTCATGGTTCCCCGGCACATAATACACATCCGCAATATCCACAGCACCCTCGATAAACTCCATTGCAATATCCACATTCGGATTTCGACAGTCGATAAAATCCCCTGTAATGGCAATCAAATCCGGATTACATTCTGCTACCTTTTTCAGGAGATTTTGTTGATTTTTTCCAAACTCTTCATTGTGCAGATCTGAAATCTGGACAATGGTGAAACCTGACAGTTCAGGGTTAGAACTGCAGTCTACGGTATATTCCGTAATGCCAAGTGCTTTGTTCTGATATAATGTCCACCCTAACAAAAGCAAAAAAAATACAATGATCATCGTTAGAATGCTTTTCTTTTTCAAGCTCATCACCTCCGGGAGGGATTTTCATATTCTAACGATAACATTGTATTCTTAGAAGTCTTTTTAGATTACTTTAATTTTTTCTTATTTCTGATTCAGTCTTTTCTGAAGCCAGTCTTTTCCATTTACAAAACGTTCTACGATATAGCTTACTACATAGTCCCCTGCAGAATTGATCATAGTTGCTGGTGGGTCTACCAGGTTACCAAGTGCCAGCGCAAATGGATATGCAACTGCCAGCTGTTCCGGGAAGAAAATTGTACAAAGTACCAATTCTCCAGTACCGCCGCCGCCCGGGATACCTGACATTGCAACAGACGAAAAGATTGCCACGATAATCGCTAAAACAGCTCGGCCTGTGCTGAAATCCTGACCGAAAATACCGAACAGGAATGCAACCTTAATAATTGCTGACATTGCAGAACCATCCATGTGCATTGTCGCACCAAGCGGAAGTACGATATTGGAAACATCTTCTGAAATACCCGTTTCTTTTGCAGCTTCCATGTTGGTTGGGATTGTCGCTACACTGGAACATGTTCCGAAAGATACTGCTGCTGGTTTAAATAAATGTTTGAACATTTCTTTTACAGCACCTTTTCCACCACCGAATCTTGCATAGATTGGGAAGAAAGTGAACATATAAACAAAACATACAACATAGTATACGATTAATGTACGGCTATAGTCACCAATTAATTCCGGACCATAGTTTGCAACCAATGTTGCGAAGAAACCAAAGAAACCGATTGGTGCGTAGTAAGTAATGATTTTCACTGTATTCATGATACATTTTGTCATGTCTTCTAAAAGCTGCGCAGTCTTTGTCTCCGGACCACCGGATAACTGAACACCAAAACCTACTAAAATTGCAAATACGATCAATGGTAAAATCGCTTTACGGCTCCAAAGCTCCATAAAGTCTGGTTTTGTAAAGAAGTTAATGATCATATCGGCAACGCCAAGTGTTTCACCGATCTCACCTTCAACGATTTCATAGGCACCACCAACCACTGGAAACGCACGAACGATCAGGTACATGATCAACGCTGCAATTCCTGCTGTCACACAGAATGTAAGTATGGTAACACCCATAATTTTTCCTGCACGCTTCGCACTGCTCATATTGGCAATTGCTGATGCAATGGAACAAAATACCATTGGTACAACAATACAGAACATTAAGTTTGTAAATAAAGTTCCCAATGGTTCTAAAACTGTTGCGCCCGGCCACACAAGACCAACAATACATCCTGCGATGATGCCGACTAACATACAAATAATAAATCCATAATTCTTTAAGAGATTTTTCATTTCCATCCTCCCTGCATAATATTCTTACTTATACTTATAACGTTATTCTATTACGCATTTATTGCATACAAAACTCATTCTATGCTATAATAATTGCAAAAAGTGCTGTTTTAAGGTAACCATGAGCGAAAAATATGCAAAAAAAGGGTATTTATTGGAAGATTTCCGTCTGTTTCATTTGAAAGACCGCGGAGATACAAAAGTAGATTACCATTATCACGAATTTTATAAGCTTCTGTTTTTTATGTCCGGTCGCGGTGGATATTTTGTGGAAGGAAAGCGCTACGTTTTATCTCCCGGAGACATTATCCTGATTGGCAAGCAGTGTGTCCACCGTCCGGAATTCGAAAGCGGAACGTCTTGCGAACGAATCATCCTCTACATTGCTCCGGAGTTTCTGGAAAGAGAATCTTCCACTGCCTGCAATCTGGCAGACTGTTTTTCCAAAGAATATGACCATGTGCTTCGTCCAAACGAGAAAATTCGACAGGCATTATTCTCCATTCTTGCAACTATGGAGCAGGAGCTTTCCTCAAACAAATACGGCAGAGAGATTTCAAGTACTGGGATGCTCTTGACGCTTCTGGTAGAAATCGCAAGAAGTATCTTACGCAAAGACGTACAAAAACCAGCACCATTACTTCCAAAAAGTCAGCGAATGCTGGATATCATGCATTATCTTGACGACCATCTGACAGATGACTTAAACATTGATGCGCTTGCGGAAAAATTTTATATCAGCCGCTTTCATATGATGAGGCGATTCCACGAAGAAACCGGCACGACTATCCACGCATATATTTCCGATCATCGCCTGATGCTTGCGAGAGATCTGATTAGTCTGGGAATTCCAGCAACGGAGGTCTGTTTTCAATGTGGATTTGGAAGCTACTCTTCATTTTCCAGAGCTTACAGAAAATTTTTTGGCACTACGCCAACAGGAAGATCAAGTTCCAATTCTGTGATGGAAGAAATCTACGAATAACGCATCGAAGTTTTACAGATTATGCTATAATTGTTTTAGTTAGTAGTAGGAGGAATTGGGATGATAACCATCGGATTTGACAGACAATGTATTACACCAAAGCTGCCCGTACATTTAAGAGGCTACGCTGGTGAGAGAATTGCAAATAAAGTACATGATGACCTTTATACCCGCTGTCTTGCGATCGAGCAGGACGGAGTTCATTATCTCTTTGTCCAATGTGATTTGATTGGAGTAGATGATTCGGTTTTAAATGCAGTTTTGGAAAAAATTATAGACTTAGACGTTGAAAAAGAACACCTGACGATTGTCGCTACCCATACTCATGCGGGACCAGGCGGAACAGTAGATACCTCCAAAGAACCCTTTGCAAATTTGCAGAGTATTTTCGGGAAACCAAACCCGGAGTATTTGGATTTTCTTGCAGAGCAGATCGCATTGGCCGCCCGCAGCTCTTTCGCTGATTTAAAGCCTTGCGAGCTTACCATCGCCAGAGGAACGATTAAAAATGTCGGAACGGAAAGACATGATCCGTCTTTTCCGGGCGATGAATCTTTGTTAGTCTTTCTCTTTGAAAGAACCGATGGCAAACGGCTGTTGTTATATAATTATGCCTGTCATCCAACAGTGACCGGTCCTGGAAATCTGATGATCACCGCCGATTTTCCATATGCGGTAGAACGTGATCTGGATTATGACCTCGTCATGTTCGTAAACAGCAATGCCGGAGATATCAGTACCCGATTTACCCGCAAAGACAGCAGTTTTGAACAGGTGGAAAGCTATAAAGACCATATCATTGATGGTATTTTGGATGCGTTAAAATCACCAATTTATCAGGGAGTTTTTGATGACTTTTCCATGAAACACTGTCCTGTGACTCTGCCTATTAAAAAGGTACGCCCTGTAAAGGAGGAAAAGGACGCTTTAGAGTCTTACGAAGCGCAGCTTGCAGAAGCTGCTGCATTAGGAAAAGACGCCTTAACACTTCGCCTTCTTGCAACTTACGTGGAAGGTGCCAAAATTGCAGTAGGACTTGCTGAAACTCTGCAGGGGTTAGAGAACATTTCAGCACATTTTACCATGATGAGTTTGCAGGGCATCTTGATTGCAGTTGTTCCCGGAGAACTTTTTAGTACGCTTGGAGTACCATTAAAAAAAGAGGGCATCGAAATCTTTGGCTATGGTAATGGATACTACCTCTATATTGCAGATGAAGCTTCCTATGACCAGATGGTCTATGAAGCCATGAGTTCTCCATTTGAAAAAGGTGTGGGCGAATTTCTGGTAAATGAAATACGGAAAACGGTTTGTCCATAATCTGATACGCAAAAGCACCCTCACGGGTGCTTTTATATACCATTATTCATAATGTCCTTTGCAGGCTGCAATGATAATCGATCCGTTATTTTCCTTATAAACAATACGATTTTTCTCATCAATCCTGCGGCTCCACCATCCACCTAATTCATTTTTCAGTGGTTCTGGTTTACCAATGCCCTCATAACAATTCCTTTGAATATCTCTAATCAAAGTATTGATTTTCTTCAGTGTTTTTTTATCCCGGAACTGCCACTCACAGTATTCTTCCCAGGCCCTTTCCTCCCACAGTAACTTCATAAATCAATCCTCGATTAAATCATGCTCTGCAAGAACCGCCTTCCCAGATTCAATATCAGACACAACTCTTTTTAAGTATGCCATATTGCTTTCTGAATAGAAGGGATCCACACACACGTCAAATGGGATTCGTTTTTCTCGCGTCATTTTTTTTGCGAAAATTGTAAATGCTGTACTCATACTCATTCCTAGCTCCTTGCATATTTGTTCCATTTCTTTTTTGAGTTCTTCGTCCATGCGAAAGTTCACCATCGTCTGAGCCATATTGTGCATTCCCCCTTGCAAATATAGTATACCCCACCCCGTTGCATTTGTAAAGCGTTTGATATGTTTTTGCTTTACACAACACAAAAAGCACCCTCACGGGTGCTTTTATACCATTTCGTACTGTAACATTTCGTATTTCAATTTACTTCCAACTACGATTGCTTCCGGCAAAAGTGCTCTTGCAACTAATTTTAATTCTGCGTTTGCATCATCATCCTTTTTTAAGTGGGCATAATCTCCATCAATAATTTCAACAGTATAGTAACAAGTTTCAAATAACATCTCAATCTCTCCTTATATTTCACGTTCTATAAAAATTTACCAATATTATACCACACACTTTTCACTCGCACATCTTAATAATTCATGAAATTGCATTCACAAAACCAGTTGACGAACCACCCATATTTTCCGATAATATTCTTAACTCAATGTTGGGATTTTGAAAGGAGATTTTCCTATGAAATTATTAGTTGTTGTTGACATGCAAAAAGACTTCGTTGACGGCGCTCTCGGCACTCCGGAAGCACAGGCAATCGTTGAAAATGTGGTAAATAAAGTAAAAGCAGCCAAAGAGGCTGGTGACCAGATCATCTTTACCATGGACACCCATGAAGCAAATTATCTTGAAACTGCCGAAGGCAAAAATCTTCCGGTGGAACACTGTATCAGAGAAACTGCCGGCTGGAAACTGATTCCGCAGCTTCGTCCACTGACCGCTGATACAAAAATTGTTCAGAAGCCGACGTTTGGAAGCACACAGCTTTCCTACCTTGTGGCAATCGGTGATTATGAGGAAATTGAACTCATCGGACTTTGCACGGACATTTGCGTTATTTCAAATGCCCTGCTTTTAAAAGCAACAGTTCCTGAAACTCCGATTATCGTAGACGCATCATGTTGTGCAGGTGTGACTCCACAGAGCCACAAAAATGCGCTGGAAGCCATGAAAATGTGTCAGATTATCATCAAAGAATAAACATAAATACACGGTGAAATGTCATAAAAAATAGTGCTTATACACGAAAGCCATTTTTCGGCTGTAGCGTATAAACACTATTTTTATTCGTATGCTTTTATATAATTCCAAAATGTTTACATGCGTTCCAGATACCGTCATCATCAATATCCGTCGTCACATAATCTGCGACAGCTTTTGCTTCCTCTTCTGCATTCCCCATCGCAACACCGATACCGGCAAACTCAAGCATTTCGATGTCATTTTCCCCATCACCAAAGGCAATCATTTCTTCTTTCGAAATCCCGTAATGCTCCAGAATTTTTTGGATACCAATGACCTTGCCACCTGTTTTTGAAATAATATCCACACCAAAAGAACTCCATCTTGTCACTGTGCAATTCGGAATTTTCGGTGACAGCTCTGTATCCAACTCTTTCCCACCATAGCATACCATCTGATAAATCGGTGCACCTTCATATTCTGCTACCATCGGAACCGGTGAGGAAATCGCTGCCTGTCCATTGACTACAATGTCATTGGCCATGTTTACATATAATCGGTCTTTTTCCACCATCATAAGCGGCAGTTCTTTTTTCTCAAAAGCATTAAAAAGATATTCTGCATCCTCACGTTTAATTGCATTTCCAAAAATTACATTTTTATCCTGATCCGTACAAATCTGTCCCGTCAACATGACATATCCATCAAACTTAATCTGACTCATATCAAGATTCACAAGCTCTGTAAAATGTCTCCCTGTCGCAAGAAATGTTTTGATTCCTTTCTGTCGCAATACTTCCAACACTTTCAAGTGGCTTTCCGGAACACTATGAGTCTCATGAGAATAAAAGGTTCCATCTACATCAAAAAATGCAGCTTTGATCATATTAGAACACTCCTGTAACAAAAATTTCGATACCAATAAAGATCAGAATCACTCCGCCAAAAATTGCAGCCTTATTGGAAAGCTTGGTTCCAACCTTTTTTCCAATCTGAAGTCCGCCCGCGCAGATAAAAAATGTTACCACTGCGATAATGATTGAACAGACTAATGCCATTATAAATCCATAATCTGCAATTGTAAATCCTACACTCAATGCATCAATGGAAGTTGCAACACCTTGAACAAGCAGTGCTTTCAAACCAACGCCATGATGTTCTTCCTCTTCTCCGCCTTTGATTCCTTCCATCAGCATACTTCCACCGATGTAAAGAAGTAAGAATAAAGCAATCCAAGGGATAAACTTTTCAAACATTTTAAAATACTGAACAATTGTATGAACACAGACCCAGCCAATCATCGGCATCAGGAACTGAAAAAATGCAAATATGCCGGCAATTCCACACATTCTGTTCTTTTTCATTTTCGGTTCATTTAAGCCATTCGCCATCGATACTGAAAATGCGTCCATTGCAAGTCCTACGCCCAACAGAATACTGTTAAAAAAGAATCTAAAATTCCACATCATAATTTCCTCCCAAATGTATAATTTATATTTATCGCAAAAAGAAACCCAGATATAACGTAAGTCATACCTGGGTAAAAATCTAAAAATATACAGACTCCATGTATAGCTTACCAGTTATACATGAGTCTCGCAATTTAAAACAAGCCAGACCTTGCGGTCAGTATGTTGACTTGCTACGCTTATGCGCTCGCTACTCCCTCATGGGATTTTTCACTCTAACTAAAATATCATCGTTTCTCGTATTTGTCAATGCTTTCCAACTATTTGCATGCCAGATAACTGGTGCTTTTTATCACATTACATCCATTTTTTCTCAACTGTTCATACAAATCTGAAGAAATTTCCGTATCGGTAATAATCGCATCAAAGTCCTTTAACTCTCCATGCTTTGCCAAAAATGTCTGTCCAAACTTCGTATGGTCTGCTAACAGAATTTTATATTTCGATGCTTTCATTACAGCCTTTTTGACCTGGGCATCATTATCTGTCGGTACAGTAACCCCTCCCTCTAAATCTGCACCCTGCGTTGAGATAAAAGCTTTATCAATCACATAGTTCTGCATAAAACTAATGGTCGCGCTGCTAAGGGCCCCTTCACTGATCGGGTCATATTCTCCCGGTGCAAGCAAAACTTTTACTTTTGAAAAGTCCTGAATTTCAGAAACAACTCTCCATGAATTGGTAATGATCGTTATCCTTTTTCCTGTGATATATTTCACCAGCTCCAGTGCCGTTGTTCCACAATCAATGTAAATGGAATCTCCATCATTCACAATAAAGGATGCTTCATGAGCAATCTGGTCTTTGTATTCCTGTGACTGACCTGATTTGATGCCAAAAGACGGTTCTGAAGATACCCCCTCATTCAGGGTGGCTCCCCCATAATTTGTCGTAATGATTCCCTGTGCTTCCAGCTTTGCAAGGTCTCTTCGAATCGTCATCGCCGAAACACCAAATAATTCCGATAATTCTGCAACGGTTAAATATTTTCTTGCATTTATCAACTCAAAGATTTTAATGATTCTCTCACCATTTCTCATAAATATTCTCCAATAGACTGCAAACTTTGTACCTTTTTATTATAAACAAAAAGTGGGCGGAACTTCAACCGCCCACAGTCACTCGAATACCTTTCTCTTCGGCATATTTACACAATTTCTCCACCAGTATATCATCTACCTGCAAATTGTCTTCAATCGGATATGTTTCATCCAGTTTTTCGTACTTTCCAATTCCATAAATATGATATTTCAGAAAATCCAACTGCTTTACACAAGAACCCATGTCCGCTACAAGATCAATTCTTGCTTTCAAATCCTCTTCCTGATCATTATACCCTGGCACAATCACCATTCGTACAATCGTCGGAATGTTCAGTTCGCTTAGCAGCATCGCATTTTCCAGTATTTTTTCATTTGAAACACCAGTACATTTTTTATGAATTTCATTGTCCATTGCTTTCAGATCCAGAAGAACCATATCAACATTTTTTACCAGCTGTTCAAACTTTTTCGTTGAAATCAGACCGGCTGTGTCCAAACAAATATGAATCTTCTCTTTATGCAAAAGCTCACATACTTCCATTAAAAACTCATCCTGCAGTACCGCTTCCCCTCCGGAAAATGTAACGCCGCCTTGCCCGACTTCATAAAACTCTTTGTCCCTTAAAAGCTTGCGTACCAGTTCATCGGAACTCATTTCTTTTCCCACAAGCTCATAAGCATCATATGGGCACAAATCAACCATGTCCTGCAGATTACTGCAGTGTATTCTGTCAATTTTGCAACCTGCATCGGCAAACTCTATCGAATGGTTTGCAGCATATTTTACACAGAGCCCACAATGCTTACAGCGCTCCTTAAAATAAAAGACTCTCTTCTCTGCTTTTAGATTTTCAGGGTTCGCACACCATAAGCATTTCAAATTACATCCCATGAAAAAAACCGTCGTACGCAATCCCGGTCCATCCTTTGTTGAATAGTGCTGGATTTTAGATATCAGCGCTTTTTTCATCATAATGTCAACTCAGTTCTGGCAATGATCGCATCCTGGGCTTCCGGCATCAGAGTTGAGAATAATGCGCAATAGCCTGCAACTCGTACCATTAAGTCCGGATAATCCTCCGGATGTTCTTTTGCCGCTTTTAATGTTTTGGA
>CAZYUZ010000020.1:0-17167 GCA_964650775.1 uncultured Lachnoclostridium sp.
AATCTTTCCATCATCTTCCTCTTCACACTCATTCAAAAAGGCACCGAAATGAATCTTTCGGTGCCCTAAGATTTCCTTCTTAAAAATCTGTCTTAATACCAGGAACTTCAAAAGCATCTGTTAACAGATCCTGTAAGTCACCACTGATATCTACACTCTTTGGAGTTACAATGAAAATATAGCTGGAGATCTTACGTAAGTTTCCATCAATTGCAACACAGGTTCCGCAGGTATAGTCGATAATTCTCTGCGCAAGGTCCATATCAAGACCTTCAAAATTCAGCACAACTGCGCGTCCGGAAAGCAGAGTTTCTGTAACTTCTCTGGAATCTTCAAAAGAGATTGGTTTAATAACACAAACTTCCATACCATTTCCTCCAGAACGTCTTCTTGTGATTGGAGTTACTCTTGCAGGAGCTGGTTTCGAAATTGCCTTTGTTTCATTCACAATGGCATCCTCTAAATCGTAGTCAAAATCTTTTTCTTTCTTTTTGAAAAATCTTTTTTTCGGAACTTCTTCTTCGTAGTCGTCATCATCGTCTTCTTCGTCATAATCGTCGAATTCGTCGAAATCGTCCTCTTCATCCAGTTTCATAATATTTAAGAATTTATCAAAAACTCCCATGAAAATTCACCTCAATTAAACTTTATTGTAATCGCGTTTACCAAAAATACCGGTACCAACGCGTACATAGGTAGCACCTTCTTCAATGGCTACTTCATAATCGCCTGTCATTCCCATTGACAGCACACCCATAGATACATTATCAATGTTTTTACTGTCAATGTCAACAGATAATTGCTTTAAAGTACGAAATATAGGGCGATTTTCCTCTGGAACCGCAGTATATGGTGCAATCGTCATAAGACCTTTAATAAAAATGTTTGGCAGCGCGGCAATGGAGCGAACCAGACTTTCTGTTTCTTCTGTTTTTAATCCAAATTTTGAATCCTCTTCTGCCACATTAACTTCAATCAAAATGTCAACATTCACACCTTTTTTCACTGCATCTTCGCTGATTGCTTCTGCAAGTCGTAATGAATCAACCGAATGAATCAATTCTGCCTTATCTGTAATATATTTTACTTTATTACGCTGCAAATGACCAATCATATGCCAGTGCAGATCTTTTGGTAAAACCTCATATTTTGCACAAAGCTCCTGGACTTTGTTTTCTCCAAAGACCGTAATTCCATTGTCAATGCAGGCTTCCAGCATTTCTACCGGTTTTGTCTTGCTGACTGCAATTAAAGTCACTTCACTTCGATCTCTGCCGGCTCTTTTGCAGGCTGCACAGATTCTTTCTTCTACTTCTGCCAAATTTTGTTTAATAAATTCCATCTTAATATATCACCTGATCCTCTTTTACTGCTTCTGCATTCAGTACAATTCTATCATAAATTGTCAAGCCAAAGGTGGTTCCTTCTTCGACAATTGTATATTCTTCATTTGCATATAAAACTTTTATTTTTCTAAACTGTGTATAGCCCTGATTGATACAGTATACACCTTCCAGCTCAGCTGTATTTCCTACCTGATACAAGTCATTACTGTCTGGAATGATGATACGGTCACCCGCTTTTATATAACTTTCATTTGACGTAAAGCTTCCCTGATTCGGGTCAATGTAGACCATGCCATCTGTAATAGAATAGAATGTTGGTGCTACAAATTTCTGCGTAGAATGCCCGTCTTCATCAAAGCTTTCTACCATAAATCCTTCAGAATCATCTTCTCCGCCTTTCATGACATAGGCTTCCGGAATGATAAAGAATTCCTTTTTTGTAATGGAAGAAGATGGGATTTTCAAGCCACTGGTATCATCAATCAAAAACTGAATATCCAGATATCGATCTCCGGCAAAGCGTACCATGGAGTTGTTAAAATCAAGCTGTAGATACTGCTGACCATTTTGATTTAATACATCAATATATCCCCATGTAGTTGTGTTGTCCTTTAAAAATTTAACCTCAATTACAGAACGCTGTTCACTGGTTACATTTCCGTTTGCATCCGTTACTTCTTTATAGGCAATTTCTTTCATCTGATCTTCTGTCATCGGAATGAGCATGGACCAGTTTTCATCAGTCACAAGCTTATACACCGGATCTCCTGAACTGATCAGATCAACACTTCGAAGATTCGTTGCATGATAATTGCTTTCATCAAACATTTCCGGTGTCACAGTTTCCGGTGTGACTGTTTCATAGCCATCAATATGGTATTCCACAATACCACTTTTTTGAGCATACACACGCTGAAAAGAACCAGAATCTGCTTCGGATAGTTCTTCCATCTCACTAAGCAGCGTCTGATTGGCAAGTTCTAAAATATTTCCATTGGCTGTTGCATGGAAATTATACACTTCACTAAATTCGTTTTTGGAATATCCACTGCTAAAAGAGCTGATGTCGCTTTTTAAAGATGTAAAATTCTCTTCAGACAAACTGATTTCTTCTGAGTTCGCTTCTAAATACGCTGACATGCGACCGCTTTCATCCACAGAATATACGATTGACGCGTTTGAAACCTTAGAACCCTCTGTTGCATAATAATCAATATATCCTGCAGTAGTTGCAGTAAAAATTTCTTCTGTACGCAAAACAAGCCCGGTAAACTGTTTGTTAGTCGCCAAGCTGCCTGCAATGACTTCGTAGCCGGAAATATGTACACTGGTCAGGAACATATATAAATAAATAATCATGTAGACCAGAATGGCTCCAAAAAATACATTGGCAATATTAAACGTTCTTTTAAATTTTACAACTTTGCCTTTTTTCTTTTTACTCAAAACTACCTCTTATCAAGGAAAGGATACTCTCATCAAAGAGTATCCTTTCTTAATTACAATATGTATTGTTTTCTAATTAAATTAGCAGGAAACTGCAACTTTTTCTTTAAGAGCGTCTGATAAATCTGCTTCTTCGATAGATGCGCTAACAACTAAGTTAACATTGAACTGTTTGCCGATTGCATCCATAGCAAGAACTGTATCTGTGATATCAGCGCCTTCTAAGCCAGCTACTTTAATAAAGCTGTCTACGTACATTGTCTGTAAATCATAGTCCTGTGAGCATACGCCGCAGATGAATCCTAAGAACTGATCTGCATTTTTTACAGGATATTCTGAAACATTGATTAAACGAACTTTATTGTCAAGTTCATGCATGTGTTTTGAGCTTTTATCTAAATAAACGATATTTCCGTCAGCTTCTTTCACTTCAGCATTCACCTTATCTAACAGATATTTAGTTTTTCCTTTTCCTTTATCTCCTACAATTAACTGTACCATGTGTATGTCCTCCTTAGGTTTTGCCTATTATGATTGTAAATTATACTACAATTGCCCATAAAAGACAATGTCTATTTGTTGATTTCTTCCAACAATTCGTTCATCTCTTCATAGAGCACCCCTCTATCTTGTGATTTCAGGATAATCGAGACAAACTCTTCTCCCGCCTCATTTTCAGAAAGCAGCACCAGGCAGGAAAGTGCTTTTGATGTTGTACCTGTTTTTCCGGCAAGAACAGTCACGCCTTCCGGCGGAATCTTGTTGCGGGTAAAATACTGCATAGTATTATCCCACTCTACAGACACATTGTCTCCTGAGGCATTCTGATAAGATGCCGTATAAGAAGTCGAACCGCAGATTTCACGAAACATCTCATTTTCCAAAGCACTTTGGAAAATCAAATACAAATCATAAACTGTCGTATAGTGATTCTCATCATGAAGTCCGTGTGCATTTACAAAATGACTGTTGGTTGCCCCCAAAGCAAAAGCTTCCTGATTCATCAGCTCTGCAAAGGCTTCTGTACTTCCGGAGATGTAATCTGCCAAAACATTTGCAGCTTCATTTGCAGACTTTAGCATTAAGCCATAAAGAAGATCTTTTACTGAAATCTTATCGCCTGCTTTTAAGCCACAGTTGCTGGAATCGCTTTCTAATGCAACGTGCTCTGAAGAAACGGTGACAATATCATCGAGATTTCCATGTTTCAAGGTGATATAAGCCGTCAAAATCTTCGTTGTACTTGCAGGATACAGCTGTGTATGAACATTTTTTGCATAAATCGTCTCGCGATTTGTAATATCAAAAACGCCGGCACTCTCTGCCAAAGACATATCAACCTCTGCTGTTTCCATATTTTCATTTACAACACAAAATTTTGTGCTCATCAGATGACTTCCTGAAATTTCATCAGACTGTGCATGAAGCAATCCAAAAATATCACTGTTCAGCTTATAAGAATCCGGAATATTTACTTCTTTACTACCACATCCGGATACTAAAAATACCATAGCCGTGCACAGTAACACGGCTATTGATTTATTTTTCATATTATTTATAAATTTCACGCCACTCAAGGTCTCCTCTATCAAGCGATTTGATCAACAGTTCTGCAGTTGCTAAGTTTGTAGCAAGTGGAATGTTGTGCATATCACATAAACGAACAACCGTATTTACATCCGGCTCATGTGATTTTGGTTGCTGCGCATCGCGTAAAAATATCACAAGATCAATCTGATTATGTTCAATCTGTGCACATAACTGCTGTTCTCCCCCCAGATGTCCAGCAAGATATTTGTGAATATTTAAGTTTGCGACCTCCTCAATCAGTCTTCCTGTGGTTCCTGTTGCGTAAAGTTCGTTTTTACACAAGATTCCTCTGTATGCAATACAGAAATTCTGCATTAATTTCTTTTTCGCATCATGGGCAATTAAACCAATGTTCATAATGAAATACTCTCCCTTCTCTAATACTTCCTTGGCTGTAGACCAACATTCAATACGATTCCGATTGCTATGTACAGCGAGACCAGAGAAGTTAGTCCATAGCTGACAAATGGCAACGGAACGCCGGTGTTTGGCATCAGTCCGGTTGCAACACATATATTGATAAAGCTCTGAAAACCAATCCAAGATGCAACACCACAACAAATCAGGTTTCCGGCCAAATCTTTCGCATTTCTGCCAATCATAATGATTTCAATCACAATTAGTAATAATAAAAGGATAATTGCTGCTGTACCTATAAAGCCCAGCTCTTCACCTGCTACCGCAAAAATAAAGTCTGTCTGCGGCTCTGCAATATAATCAGCATTCTTTACTGATGCAACTGCATTGTTATTAAGCCCTTTTCCAGTCAGCTGACCGGAGCCTATGGCCATGATCGAATTCTGCTGCTGATATGCCTGATCTGCATATTCTGACGGGTTTAACCACGCCATAATACGTCCTCGCTGATATGGCTCTAATAATTTCTGATCCTCCCTCATAATGTAACCTAAGAAGATCAGTGCCACCGGCGCAATCACTGCAATCATTGCACCAATATAGCGATAACTAAACCCTGCAACAAAGATCATCGCACAAAATACAAGCGCGACCGTAATCGTTGTTGACAGATCCGGCTCTTTCAAAATCAAAAATGCAGGAATCCCAAAAAGTACCAGCGAAAACAAAATTGTTAACGGCTCATTGATCCTGTCCTGTCTGTCCGAAAAGAACTTGGCAAAAAACAATGACAACATGACTTTTGCAAGCTCTGACGGCTGCAATGTGATGATTTTTAAATCAATCCAACGCTGCGCACCATTGACTTCTTTCCCAATAGGCGTCAGAACAAGAATCAGTAACAGCAAAATAAATGCATAAATCAGCCAATGCATATGCATCAAAAGATTATAATCTGTCAAAGAGCATATAAGCATTACTGCCGAACCCAGTACCAATCCGAGAATCTGCTGACTCTGATAACTTTTCTCCGCACTCCCAATAACTAAAATGCCTATGGTAGTCAGCAAATACACCAAGATGATTAATTTGATTCGATAATTACGAAACTGGTACTGTTTGAACATAATACTCCTTAATTCTGTCGATGTTTCATATCCAGAATCGGAATGTTCGCACAAAGGGCTGGTACACTTCCGTTTGTTCCTTCAGACTCTGTCTGTGTAATCTGGATATCTAAACCTTCACAGTCAATTTCCATATATTTGGAAATCACTTTAATAATATCATTCTTAATCGCTTCCATAATTTCAGGTGAACAATTTGCTCTATCTGAAATCAGAACTAATTTTAAACGGTCTTTTGCTAAAGAACCGGAAGATTTTTTCTTAAAAAAATCTAATAAAGCCATTACTTGTTCCCCCTCTTATTTAAAAAGCTTGGAAAGCTTCTTAAAGAAACCTTCTTTTACATCAAGATCAAGCAGTTCTACTTCTTCACCCATAACTCTTTTACAAATATTCATATATGCCTGTCCTGCCAAAGAGTCATCTCCGACAAGTGGTTCACCCTGGTTTGTAGAAACAACGATACTGTCATCATCTGGAACTGCACCAATCAAATCAATCGCAAGGATTTCAACAACGTCTTCAATAGACATCATATCGCCACGTTTTACCATATCCATACGGAGACGGTTAACGATCAGATCAATTTTATGAATATCATTTGCCTCAAGAAGTCCAATAATACGGTCTGCATCACGTACCGGTGATACTTCAGGTGTTGTAACGATCAGCGCGCGGTCTGCTGCTGCAATGGCATTTTTAAAGCCCTGCTCGATACCTGCCGGACAGTCAAGCAGTATGTAATCAAATTCTTCTTTTAATTCTTCGATTAATTTCACCATCTGTTCTGGTGATACACTCGTTTTATCTCTTGTCTGTGCAGATGGAAGAAGGAAAAGATTTGGATAACGTTTGTCTTTGATCAGTGCCTGTTTAATACGACAGTTTCCTTCTACAACGTCTACAAGATTATATACGATACGATTTTCAAGCCCCATAACAACATCTAAGTTACGAAGTCCGATATCTGTATCAATCATGACTACTTTTTTATCTAATTTGGCAAGGCCTGTACCTAAATTGGCAGTTGTAGTTGTTTTCCCTACACCGCCTTTTCCGGATGTAATTACAATTACTTCACTCATCTTTTAACTCCTCCATCGGTTTATATGTTAATATCTGCTAAAACTTCTTTTGTAATAGGTTCAATATAAATATTTCCAGCATCCACGTACGCGATCATTGGCTGTTCATCCTGCTTGTCCTTCTTTTTCATAAGCTTTTTCTTATCTTTCTTTTCAGGACCGTCTGAATTACGTGCAATATGATCCGCAATACGAATCTGCATAGGATCCATGGATAATGCTGCTACAAATGTATTTTCATTTCCACCAGCACCAACATAAATGCTGCCTTTTAACGTTCCAAGAACAACAACATTTCCCTTGGAAACCACAGTGGCTCCCGGATTCACATCTCCAAGAATAATAATGCTTGATTCCGATTCCAGAACCTGACCGGAACGAAGAGTTCCTTTGTAGAACTTTCCATCACCATTTTCTGCAATTTCTGCTGATGCTCTTGTATGCTCCATTGCCTGTTTCATAACCGCTTCTCTGGCCACATCCACATCAACGATGCAAGGAACTTTAATTCCTGCGTTTGCGATCATTTCCTGTACAAGAATGATCTGCTCGTCCTGAGATAATTCTCTGCCTTCAAAAGCAATTGCAAGCTCTGCACCTTTGAAAAACTTTTTGGATTCAGCAAATTTCTCTGCTACAAGTTGTTTTAAAGTTTCAAAATCAGGCTCATGATCCAAACATACGGTAAGACCGTATTTATTACTTTTAATTACTACTGGTTGTTCCATAACTCTCCCCATTAATCTCCAGCGACTGTACCGTTGGTCGCAGATGCTTCGCCGCTTAAAATTTCATCCTTCTCTACAAGTTCAAAATAATACTTGTATACATCCGCAGCAATAGATGCTGCATTTGCAGAAGTATAACCATGTGCAATACGAACCGCCAATGCAATCTCAGGGCTTTCATAAGGCGCATATCCAATAAAAAGCGCATGGTTTGGATGATTTACCGACTGTTCTGCAGTACCTGTTTTACCTGCACTGACAATGCCAACATTGTTAATTACGGAAGAATGCATTGCATAGGCATTCATTCCTCGCTGAATTGTACTCATATATTCCTGCGGTACATCTAATATATTATACACCGTTGAACCATATTCTTCAACTAAATTTCCTTTAGAATCAGACACTTTGTCAAGCAACGAAAGATTGTAGCACGTGCCGCTATTGGCAACTGTCGTCACATATCGTGCCAACTGTGAAACCGTATAGTTGTGAGTTCCCTGACCGATTGCAGATGGTACAATCGTCTCATCAGAAATCTGTGGTTCGCTCTCTTCTGTTTCAAGTCCTGACTTATCACCAAGTCCAAACATTGTTGCATATTTCGCAAGTTTTTCAAGTCCAAGCTCATTTGAAAGACCATTTCCTGTGCTTCCAAGTCGGAAACCAACTTCATAGAAATAACAGTTGCAGGAATCCTGAATGGCTTCAATTACGTTTTCACTGCCATGAGAACCACCATTCTGAGTTAAAATCCAACATTTTGGATGATTACTTACTTTTGTATAAACCCCGTTACACACAATCGTGTTTGTCGGTGAAGGCGTAATCACACCTTCGCAAAGTCCTGCCATCGCTGACAATGGTTTAAATGTAGAACCAGGTGCAGTCTTTTCCTGTGTCGCACGGGAATACATCGGTCTTGCATTATCATTTAAAAGCTGGCTATAGTATTCTGCTTCCATTACATTCGTCAGGCGATTATTATCGAATCCCGGATAAGATACGCAGGCAAGGACGTCTCCATTATTTGGATCCGTCACAACCATACCACCACTGCAAGGCTCCAGTGCCAGCATACCCGGAGTAATTTCAAGCTTTGTAATCTTTGTGATGAAAAAATCATAGGCAGAAATTCCACCTGAAATAAGCTTTGTATAATCTTCATCGTTCTCAGACTGCAGTATTCCCTGATCATACAGCAATAATGCCGTTTCTCTTCCTGTGATCATATCATCCTGCAGCATGAAGCGATACAACATCTCTCCAAATTTCGCGTTCTGCGCAAGTGATTCTGCAATATAATCTACAAGCGCATGATAAATTTCTTCAGAATCCAGATATGGTGTTTCCTTTGCAACCTTCGATACATTGATCCAGTTCATGGAAATCGCATATTCCAGATAGGTTCTTAAGCTGATGGTTTCATCCGTATGCCATGCTTTATACATAGGATCCGTTGAATCAGGATTTAATACATCATTTTCCCCCATTAAACAAGCGCTGCTGACAATGTGGCTCATATAATTTTTCATTTCAAGGGAAAGATCTTTATAAGCCTTCGCATTTGGATTATTTAATTCTTCCCGAAGCTTTTCGATTACAGATGCAAGTTTTATTTCAAAACGCTCCTGCACACTTTTCTCAAGCTCTGACGCATCCGGTTCTGTAAATTGTGTAATATCAATGATATTGTTATCAAAACAGGCATAGTATACATCATAGATCGGAATCTTAATATCCTTTGCTCTGCCTGTAGAAGTATAGGTTTTAGTATTGGTTATTTTTTCCAATAATATACCTGCCAGTTTCTGTTCCAAAATATCATAGCAGGCAATCTGAAGATTTTTATCAATAGACAAATAAACATCATTACCAGGAATCGGTTCAACGATCGATTCCACATTTAAAATATTACCAACACTGTCTACGTCAATGATCTGAGAACCTTTTGTTCCCTGAAGCTCCAGTTCCATATACTGTTCGATTCCGGATTTTCCGACAATATCATTTAACTGATACTTCTCATCGCCCAGTTCTTCATTAAAACCTTCGATTTCTTCATCAGATGCTTTTCCAATCCAGCCGATCAAAGGAGCAAAATATTTTGCATCCGGATAGATACGCATAGAATCTTCTTCGATGGATACCCCTTGAAGCTCATTGATATTTTCCATGACAGCTGCAACAGTTCTGTCAGAAACATTGCTTGCCACGGTTGTTTTTACATAACGTTTATAGCTGTTAGAGCTCATAGCATATCGTATATTTAAGATTTCCAGACGTTCTTCCTCGTCATATCCTCCTTCATCAATACGATAACGTTTTTCGCCACACATATAATTCATAATCTCATCCGGTGTAGCAAGCTCCTGCTCTGTTTCCAGCTGTTCAATTCGTGTATGACCATAAACATCTGCTTTAAATCTCAGCAGACGTGTCCCTTCGTTTACAAATTGATACTTACCGTCTTCATAGATAATCCCAAAATCAGAGATTGTATCATCACCATTTTTTTCGACGAGCTGAATCAGTCTGTAAATCGTTTCATTAAGACTATGCTGTTTTTCTTTGGTTGTTTCATAAGTTCCATTGTCTTCAATGGCAACAGAATAAGAAAGCTCACTGTATGCCAGTACTTCTCCGTTTCGATCATAAATCTTACCACGGGTACTTGCAGTTGTGACCTCTCTTTCAAGCTTCAAGGCAAATGTTTCCTGATATTCTGCTCCCTTTACAATCTGCAGATAAAATACTCTGTATAAAAGAGCTCCAAAGCAACAGACAAAGATTGCAGTCAGAACAAAACTCCTTGATTTTACAAATTTAAACAACCACTCTTTAAAATCATCAAACAAATTCGTCTACACTCCCTGTGTTATCCAGTTTGTCCAGTTTTTCATATAATCTTAAAATTCCACGGTAGAAAAGCAATGTCAGAACTACCGTATATAAAAATTCCGGCAAAATTACATTTGTAAAATAAAAGCCGAAATCAAATTTCCCTCGAAGAAGGAATTGAAAAAAATATTGAATCAGTCCATATGCCAGATCACTGAATGCAATCAAAAGCATTGGCTGTTTAATATCCAGATCATAAAATACTGCATGGAAAAATCCATTGGCATAGCCTATCAATGTATAAAGCAGCGTATAATAGCCAAACAAATGTCCATAGAAAACATCTACAAACAGGCCACAAAGCACACCAATATACATTCCTTCTTTTCTTCCCCCTACAAAACCAAAGGCCGCAGTGATAATCAAAAGAAGGTTGGGTGATACCGCGCCAAATTCCAGCGCTTTTAAAACAGTATTTTGAATTATAAAACAGAATACCACGAGGAAAAACATGGAAATTCTTTTTTTTATCATAGTTCTTCCTCCGGATCTATCTGACGCTTCATATCAGTGATAACAAGGACCGAACGCAAATGTTCAAAGTCAACTGCCGGTGTAATAGTTCCTGATTTTGTCAGGTTGTTAGAATCCATTTGAAGCTCCTGTACATACCCGATCAAAAGACCCGGATGAAATTTGTCGCTTACCTGAGAAGTAACGACCTTTGCACCGAAAATTACCTGATCATCGCTGTCCTTTAGCTGCGAAATAGAAATCACTCCCTGGGACATTAACTGTAAATTTCCACTTACCATACAGTTATCCGCAGTCGATAAGATCATGGCACTTACATTACTCGTATCATCAATGATCGCACGTACCTGTGCCCAGTCCGCACCGACTTTTGTTACAATTCCTACAAGACCACTGCCCGAAAGTACATTCATATCCACTTCAATGCCATGATTGGAGCCTTTATCAATAATAAAGCTGTGGAACCAGTTACCGGAATCTTTCCCAATAACATTCGCAGCCACTTTGGAATAATCAGAGTAGGAACGATCCAGTGCATAAAGTGCTCTTAAATCTTCCAGCTCATATTTTTCCTGCATCAGCTGGCTGTTTTCGATGGTCAGCTGGTCTACCTGTTCCTGAAGTGCATCCCTCTCAGCCATCACAAGTCTTAAATCCTGAAGGTTGTCTGCACGGTCACTTAAATACCAGCCAACATAGTTAATCCCTTTCTGAATCGGGACGAACAAATAGCCGCTGACAGTACCAAGGGGACCGCCCTGAAAACCGAAAACATAAGACAACAACATAAATCCTACACAAACTGCTGCAATCCCTGACAAAATATATTTACTTGGAATAGAATCTCTTTTTCTTCTTCTCATTCCATAACTCCTGGTTTTACCTACTTATATTCCTGTTCTTTTGTTGTAAATGTAAGAGAACGGAATTCTTTTTCATTGATAACTCTTGCAAGACCCCTTACGATACACTGTTCAGGATCTTCATCTTTGACAACATTAATGCCTGTTGCATTACAAATCATCTGATCGAAATTCTTAAGCTGTGAAGCTCCGCCTGTTAAATAGATACCATTCTGAATCATATCTACGCCTAATTCTGGTGGAGTTCTTTCCAATACAACCTTAATTGTATCCATAATCTGTTTTAATACATCTTTGATTGATTCTGAAACAAATTCTGCATCAATTTCAAGCATTGCCGGAAGACCAAGCACCATGTTTCTGCCGCAGATCTTCATTTTCATTTCTTTTGCATTTTCCGGTATAACTGCATAAGCAATTTCTTTTTTAACCTGTTCTGCTGTCTTGCTTCCGATAAAATAGTTATGTTCTCTTCTAACTGCTGAAATAATCGCTTCATCAATCTGATTTCCACCAACTTTAATCAGTCGGCTCATGACGATACCGCCTAAGGAAAGAATCGAGACTTCTGTTGTATCAGCACCAACATCAACCACAAGTACCCCCTGTGCCTCTTTTACATTGATACCAAGACCAAGACCTGCAGCTACCGGCATATCGATCATGTTAATACTGCGTGGTTTTAAACCTGCATCCTGAATCAGTGTTGTAAAGACACGATCCTGCACATCTGTTGGAAGCGCAAGAAAATAGTCTGCTCCTTTCAAAGCACCTTTTGTAGTTTTTTCCAAAAGCTGTTTTAAAAATACTTCCAGATTATTAATACTTCCAATGTTTCCGTAAGACATTGGGTAAGAAACCTCAATATGCGCCGGAGCTTTTTCATACATTGCATAAGCTTCATCACCGTAGGCAATCATTTTTTTCTTATTTTCAACTGCGACCATATTTTTCTGCTGAATAATACGGTCTCCTTCTTTACAGTATACTTTCAGGTTATTAGACCCTAAATCAATCCCAAAACATAAATTTCCCATGGTATTTCCTTTCTATAAGTACCCTTCTTCGTGAAAACTCACATATTTTTTATCACCAATGATAATGTGATCCAGTAACGGTATGTCCAACAACTGCCCTGCGTCCCGCACTTTTCTTGTAATTCTGCGGTCTGCGTCACTCGGTGTAGGATCACCGCTCGGATGATTATGCAGTAAAATAATACCCACTGCATGAAATCTTAGTGCTTCTAAATAAATCTCTCTCGGAGAAATGATACTGGCATTTACAGTTCCTGTAAATAATACTTTCTCTCCTAAAAGATTACTTTTGTTGTCCAAAAGAAGTAACAGAATATTTTCCTGCTCCTTGTGTCTAAAATCTTCCATGTAATAGTCTGCAATGCGTTCCGGCTCTTTAAAATTCAGATTTTTCTTCGCTTCCTGACGGCTCATTCTCTTCGCAAGCTCAAATATACATTGAATCTGCAACGCCTTTACTCGTCCAATCCCAGGAACTGCTGTCAGATCCTCATAAGACAGACTGCAAAGACCTATTAAACCTTCTCTGCCTTTTCTCAGATTCAGAAGATGATCTGCAAGTGCCACCGAAGTATATTCTTTCGTTCCTGAACGAATAATACAGGCAATCAGTTCTGCATCTGTCAGAAACTCAGGTCCGTAAGAGATACATTTCTCATAGGGCTGCATTTGCGGTGGAAGATGTTTCATTGTCACGGTCAGTTCATTCATTTAAATTCCTTTCCGTGTGCTCCCCCATAATAACAGCGGATATTCGTAATCCACTTCATTACTCACTCATAATCGAGCAATGCTCGATTAAATAAAATGGTATATAATCGCCGCAATGATAATTCCAAGAATGCTTGCGATCGTAATTTTAATGGTAAGTCCAAATGTGATCACCATGACTCCCAAATCAAGTACGATCGGATTCTGGAAACCAAAAGTCTGACCAAAGCTTAACCAGCCAAGACCAGGAACTCCGGCTGTCAAGGTTGCGATAAAGCTTCCCAGCACAATTCCTGCTAAAATGAGCAGTGTCAGTGCCCAGTAATTTTTTCCTACGCCTCTCATTATTCCTCCTAAGTTAACGTAATTACTTTATGTTAACTCTTATGGTTACATAAGAATATTTTTATCATAACATGGTTTAAATTTCAATGCAATTGCTTCGGCAACTTTTATTCCATCCATCGCCGCTGACATGATTCCGCCTGCATAACCTGCACCTTCTCCACAAGGATAAAGCCCGGTAATTTCGCTCTCCAGACTGTCATTATCACGTTCAATACGAACCGGCGAAGAAGTTCTGCTCTCTACTCCAAGAAGCAATGCATCTTCTCTTGCAAAGCCCGGAATCAGTTTTTCACATCCTTTAATGCCTTCTTCCAATCCAGCTGCCAGATGCTCAGGGAAAATGCTTCGAACATTTCCAAAGACCCAGTCACCTTTTGTGTTCGGTCTAATTTCACCAAGTTCGGTACTGATTTTATCTTTGCAAAAATCTCCAAATAACTGTACCGGTATTTTTCCTTTTCCTTCTCTGTAAGCTGCTCTTTCCAGATTTCTCTGGAATTCAACACCTGCCAGCGGTTCATCACTGCCAAAATCTTCCGGTCTGACAGAAATGATCATGGCACTGTTTGCATTTTCTCCGGCACGTGCATTGTAGCTCATGCCATTGACTGCTGTCATGCCTTCTTCCGAGGAAGCATTGACGACAAAACCGCCAGGACACATACAGAAGGAATAAACTCCTCTGTCATCTCCTACTTTTCTGGTCAGCTTATAAGCCGCAGCCGGTAAGGAATCCGGATAGTCCTTTCCGTACTGATTTTCATTAATCAGAACCTGTGGATGTTCCATTCGGACACCGACAGCAAATGCTTTGCTCCTCATAGGAACTTTATGTTCTAAGAGCATCTGGAAGGTATCTCTTGCACTGTGACCAATGGCTAACACAACTGTTTCCGTGGAAATCCAATCTTTATGATTCACCTGCACAGCAGTGATTTGCTCATTTTCAATATTGAAATCTGTCACCTGACTGCAAAATCGAATGTCTCCGCCAAGCTTCATGATTTCATTTCGCATATTTCGAACAACATCAATCAATATATCTGTTCCAATATGCGGTTTGCTTTCATATAAAATATCGTCTTTTGCACCAAATTCAACGAATGTTTTTAGCACAAAACGACTTCTGCCATGGTTGTCTTTGACAAGTGTATTTAATTTTCCATCTGAAAATGTTCCAGCGCCGCCTTCACCAAACTGTACATTTGACCGGGTATCCAATTCTCCCGTTGCCCAGAAATGGTCTACCTTTTTCTGGCGCTCTTCAACTGCTTCTCCACGCTCCAAAAGGATTGGGCGAAAACCTGCTTTTGCAAGCATGTAGGTACAAAAAAGTCCGGCAGGACCTGCACCGATAATCACTGGTGGCTGATTCATAAGCTCAGCTCCACCATTTGGAAAGCGGTACACTGTCATATATTCCAAAGTAACATCTTTATTTTTTATTTTCTTTACAATTTTATCTTCTCCATCAGCCATAACACCAAGCTGATAGTTATACATCAGCGGTGCTTTTCTGGCATCCAAAGAACGCTTTAATATTACAATCCCCTTAATCTTTTCCGGAGGAATCCGAAGCATTTTACACACTTTTTGCTCCATATCTTCTCTGATATGATCAATGGGAAGTTTTAACTGTGTAATCTTAATCATTGATTGCTTTTCCTGCAAGGTAACCGCTGGTCCATGCCCACTGCAGATTATATCCGCCACAGTCTCCATGTACATCTAAAAGCTCACCACAGAAATATAATCCCGGCACTTTCAAAGATTTCATCGTAAGCGGATCAATCTCATCCATTGAAACACCGCCTCCACAACACTGTGCATGTTCAAAACCATTGGTTCCGTAAATATTGATCTTAAAATTTTTGATTTGTTTACATAAATTACTTATGTCATCTTCTGTAAATTTTTCAGCTGTAAGCTTCTTTGAAAATCCACATCGTTCACAGATTGTTTCACTTAATTTCTTTGCGAACAATCCTGTGAGAAAATTCACTGCTGACTTATACCCCCCGGTACTGATGCGCTGTTTCAAATATCTAACAAGCAGTTCCTCTGTAAAATCCGGTAAAAAATCCAAGATGACATGACATTTCTTTCCTACTGCCATTTGCTTCGCTGCATCGGCACTGATCTGAAATATCGGAATACCGGAAATATTATTGGCATTTAGCTGTACTTCCCCACGATTTGAAATCACCGGCTTATCATCTGCAAAAAGAATCGCTCTTGCATCAACACGAAGTCCCGCCAATGCATTTAAGTATTTTTCTTTGGAAAGAAGCTGTACCAATGCCGGATAGGGTTCAATCACGGTATGACCAAAGCTCTTTGCCAATACATAGCCGCTTCCATCAGAACCGGTTGCCGGTGCTGCTTTGGAACCGGTTGCAAGAATCAGTTTCTCTGCCTCATAAATCCATCCCGGTGTATGGACTTTAAAAAGTCCATCACATTTCTCAATAGATTCAACTGTAATCTGACAGGCAATCTTCACTTTCAAGTGTTCACATTCCATGCGAAGCACGTCCAAAACAGCACTTGCAGCATCAGAATGCGGATATAGATACCCATTTCGATTCTTCGAAAAAATCCCAAGATCTTTGAAAAATTTCACTGTATCCTGACAATTAAACTGTTTTAAGGCAATTGCCATATTCAAAAGACTTTCGCTGTGATAATGTGCTAAATCCTGATTGGTATTGGTAAAATTGCATCTGCCATTTCCTGTCACCAGAATCTTTTTCCCAACTTGATTTTGATGTTCTAATATAGTGACTTTGGCGCCTCCTCTGGCTGCTGTAATCGCTGCCATCAGACCTGATGCACCGCCGCCGATAATGATTACTCTCATCATAATGTTACAATATTTGCCTCCACAAGCTTCTGTAACGACATTAAAATACCGAATTTTGCATGATTCCAGGTCAGACCTCCCTGGAAATATACTGCATAAGGCGGTTTGATTGGAGCATCCGCACTCAGTTCAATACTGGAGCCCTGCACAAATGCACCCGCTGCCATAATGACATCGCTGTCATACCCCGGCATTGCCCATGGTTCAGGCACTACATAGCTGTCTACCGGTGCTGCCGCCTGAATTCCTTTACAGAATTCAATGACACCTTCCGGTGTACCAAATGTCACT
>CAZYUZ010000021.1:0-3200 GCA_964650775.1 uncultured Lachnoclostridium sp.
ACGACATGGGATTCGTAATTCCATTCAAAGCAGCAGTTGAATCTCCAAACTTATTTGTAAAACAGGACGTTGCTTACACAGCAGCTGGAAAAACTCCAGTTTCATGGAACTTCCCAACAATGCCATCAGAAGAATGGAAAAACGGTGTTGGTACAGCTTTAGCAATGTATGCAGCAGATCAGACAGATGCTAATTGGGATGCAGTTGTTTCTGCATTCGTTGATGGTTGGGCAGCTGAATATGCTTTAAAATAATTCGATATCATTGAATTTGAGCATTATAATCAAGTAACCACAAAGGGGAGCTTTGGCTCCCCTTTTCTTAAATAAACTTGGAGAAAGAGAGCGGAGAGATTATGGAAAAAGCGCTCAAAAAATGGTTCCCTGTATTTGTTCTCCCTACACTGGCGGCATTCTGCGTAGGATTTATCTGGCCATTTATTCAGGGGATTTATTTATCGTTCTGCCAGTTCATTACTGTATCTAATGCAAAATGGGTTGGTGTTTCAAACTATGTGAAAGCATTAACGGATGAAACATTTCGCGATTCCTTTGTTTTTACTGTAGCTTTTGCAATTGTTTCCACATTATTAATTAATGGCATCGCGTTTGCGATCGCATTAGCACTTACGAAAGAAATGAAAGGTACAAACATTTTCCGTACCGTATTTTTTATGCCGAACTTAATTGGTGGTATCGTACTTGGTTACATTTGGCAGATTCTTATTAACTGTGTTCTGTCAAACCTTGCACAGCCACTGTTAGCTTTAAATAGTACTGCTGGTTTTTGGGGCATTATTATCCTTATGTGCTGGCAGCAGATTGGTTACATGATGATCATTTATGTAGCTGGTCTTCAGAATGTTCCACCAGATCTGCTGGAAGCAGCAGCAATCGATGGTGCAAACGCAATTCAGACATTAATCAAAGTAAAATTACCAATGTTAATGTCTTCCTTTACAATTTGTTTATTCTTAACAATTACAAACTCTTTCAAGCTGTTCGACCAGAACCTTGCTTTAACATCTGGGGAACCAGCACATGCAACAGAAATGTTAGCCCTCAATATTTATAACACCTTCTATGCACGTTCCGGACCTCAGTGGAAAGGTATTGGACAGGCGAAAGCAGTAATCTTCTTTATTTTAGTAGTCATAATTTCACTTTCACAGTTGTATGCGACTCGTTCTAAGGAGGTGCAGGCTTAATGAATACAAAACAGAAAAAAATGTGGAGTATGATTGGAACAGTATTTTTCACAATTCTTTCCGCATTATGGATGTATCCAATCATCATGGTTGTTATGAACTCTTTAAAAGTAGAAAGAGCCATTACAACAGAAGCAGCATTTACACTTCCTTCAGCTGAAACGTTTGCTGGACTTGCAAACTATGTAAACGCATTAGGTGCACAGGGCTTTTTGAAGAGCTTTGGATACAGTTTGGTTATTACAGTAACTTCTGTATTTGCAATTTTATTATGCTGTTCTATGTGCGCATGGTATATTAACCGTGTAAACGGTATTGTATCAAAATTAATGTATCTTTTATGTGCATTCTCCATGGTAGTACCATTCCAGATGGTAATGTTTACACTGTCTCAGACAGCAGACCGTTTAAATATTTTTGGTTTGAAATTTAACACTCCATGGACAATCTGGTTTATTTATTTGGGATTTGGTGCCGGACTTGCAGTATTTATGTTCTCCGGTTTCGTAAAATCTATTCCATTGGAAATTGAGGAAGCATCCATGATCGATGGCTGTTCACCGCTTCAGACATACTTTAAGGTTGTACTTCCAATCTTAAAACCTACAATGATTTCCGTAGGTATTCTGGAAACGATGTGGGTATGGAATGACTACCTGTTACCAACACTGGTACTGGATATTAAGAAATACCGTACAATTCCAATGTTAATTCAGTACTTCCGTGGAAGCTACGGACGTGTTGAAATGGGACCTATGATGGCTTGTATCGTTATGACAGTTCTTCCTGTTGTGATCATTTACTTACTCGGACAGAAACACATCATTAAAGGCGTTCTTGCCGGAGCTGTTAAGGGCTAATATTTTTTATAATCAGGCTATAGAGACTGTGGCATTTGCTTCTGGCAGGTGCTGCAGTTTTTTTGTGCAGTAAATGAGGAAAAATAAGGAAATTCTATCTCTCTACTATGGTAGCGTGGAGACTTGCAAGGCAAAAAAAAATATTGTAAGATGTCATGGATTATTGGGTTTACGAGGAGAAGTCTGATGAAAAAGAGTAAATTAAAGAAAATATTAATAGATATTTTGGTGATTATTTTAGGAAATGCATGCATCGCATTAGCGGTTGCTTTTTTTGTGATTCCAAACAAATTGCTTGTGGGAGGAACCGCTGGGATTGCGGTTGCAGTGAATGCATTTTGGGCAATTCCGGAAGAAATCATCATCAAAGGTCTGATTTACACCTTGTTCGTGGCAGGTGCGCTGGTATTGGGAAAAGGGTTCTTTTTTAAGACAGTTACAAGTACAATTGTATACCCACTGCTTTTGACGCTGGCAAATGATCTATATGAAATAATCCCTAAGCAATATGTGATCATGGATACACTAACATCCATCATCTGCGCGGGCGTTCTGGTGGGGTTTGGAATTGGTGTTGTATACAGGAGAAATGCGAGTACCGGAGGAATGGATATTATTCCTTTGATCATAAATAAATATACACATATTCCATTACATATTTTAGTAATGGCGGTGGATTGTTTTACAGTGCTGTTTGGTGTCATTGCCTATGGTCTGCAGGCTGCGATCTATGGAGTGGTTTCAGTTGTGATCTGCAGCGTGGTGATCGACAAAACCATTCTTTTGGGAGCGAAACAGACGAAACAGGTACAGATTATTAGCCAGAAATCCGATGAGATTTTATCAAAGATTCTGGAGGATTTGGACAGAGGCTGTACGATTGTGGAAAGCCGTGGCGGATATACCAATGAAAAACGTGATATGCTGCTGGTTGCTGTTCCAATCGGTCAGTATCAGACATTGATTGATGTGGTTCATGCAATGGATGCTTCGGCATTTGTAATCGTATCGGATATTAATGAGATTCGCGGACGAGGATTTACGCTTCAGAGAGAACATTTGAATCATTAAAAAATTAAGGAGAACTCCAGGTGAAGTTCTCCTTTTTCGTTATCGTTTTGTGTTGTTTGTAG